>JASEER010000004.1 GCA_030019475.1 Thermoanaerobacterales bacterium
CGCTTGTTCCGGCCCGGAATACCAGAAACATCGCCGCCAGGCTGATCACCAGGATAATCCCTTCGGTGATGATCTTAGCCATGGTCGCCCCCTCGCCTTCGAGGTAAAGTGCGGGCAGGAGATGGCTGTAATAGGCGATAAAGAGCGTGAGGCCCATCCCGAAGAACCAGGTGCCGGCCACGACGCCCAGGATGGGAAGACGGCGGGAATATTCGCGTTTCATCAGGGCGTAGGCAAACAACCCCAGGGCTTCGACGAAGCGGGCCAGGGCACAAAACGCAAAGGCCTTTTGGATGGAGTTGGGCGTGATGAACTTGGCCATTCCGGGATAGGACAGCGTATGGGCGAAGTACAGCAGGCCCACGATCAGAAAGGTCATCGAGAGGGTCAGGTCCTGGAGGTGATTGGTCTGTTCGTAATGGTAGAGAGCCACAATGAAAACGCACATGCTGACCACAACCGTGGTCATCTCGATGACACTGTGAAACTCCAGGAAACTCGCACGGCTGAGGGAGGAGTTGAAGCGCCAGGCCAGGACCAGCAGGCCGATCGACATCACGGCCCCGAACCCGTGAATAATTATCCTTTGAATATTGTGCGTCAGCACTACCTGGCGCGGGACGGTGGCAGCGTCCAACTCTCCCGGCACCCCCTTCCCCTCTCAACGCCCCAGGCGTCAGCGGCTCCGCCGGTAACCCCTAGTCAAGCTGGGCTACGCCCGGCAGGTTCGCGACATCATCCGGCGGGCATTCAAAGGCCTTTGGCCCGGGAGGTTTCTGCCGCAGGTTTTCAAACCCTATTTTCGCTTTGATCATGTCGACACGCGTGGCCAGGTCGCCCCGGACGATGGTGTATGGGACGTGCATAAGGTCAAGAAGGGCCTGGATACGCCGGTCAATGGAACTGGCAGCGTCCTCGTCCTGGTAGCGTATCCCGTCCGGTTCAAGCTCGAATTCCCGGGGGATGAAAAAGATCTCGTAACCCGAAAGGTCCTTCATCGCCCAGCTGTAAAGCTGGGTCAGGGCATGGATCTCCTTCGGGTTGTTCAGGTCGCAACTTAAGAGCCCGTAGACATAACACAGGATCGTGGCGTTATCGCAAAAAATCAGGTCACAATACCGCAGGTCTTCTTCCCTGCGTTTTTGCCCTTCATAGAGCAGGAACTGTTCAAAGATGCTTGTCGGCACGCCGTAACGGGCAATGTAAGTCCGCACGTACTCAAGGCAGAGCCCGGTCTTGTAGCCGGCCATGCTATAGTCGACGTCCAGTTGCTTACAGAGCGTTGTTTTGCCCGTGCCGGGACCCCCAAGAACGGCAATTTTACGCGCCCGCTGGGCCATAGGGCTTAATCTCTCCTCTCCTGCGACTTTAGACAATGAATTCAACAGCCCGGGACGGAATACCTGCCTGGTCAATACGAACGGATCTCGCTCAAAAGAAAGTGGCGGGTTATCTCCTTCCCCGCCACCCTGTATAGAGGACGCTTCACAAATATGCTTGCTACCCCTCCTCATTAGTACCTATATCTACCAGGAGACACTGTCCCTTTTCATCATAACGCGCGGGAAACTTACCCAAAACATCAATATTAAAATGCTTGAAAAAAGCGCGTCCACTGATTTTCTTCTTTTCAATGGGAAAGCCCTTTTTGGCCGCCCGCAGCCGGATGAGTTGCAGTTCGGGGTCATAAGCCACTTCGACAGTGTCGCTATTGAGTTTGTCGAGAGCCATCTTGTTTAGTTTTATTGCACCCCTAGAAAGGGTAACAATAGGTTGCCGACGACGGATAAGCTTAAGCTCTTGCTCGGGATGAAATACAATAAAAGCCAAAACCCACTCCTCCTCCCTATACTATGTAAAGTTCCCAGAATCATCTTAAAGGTTTAAAGTATCCATGTCAATGCATGGTTTGTGGGTTTTTGGACAAGTCAGCGCTTGAAAGCGGCCTTGAGATCAAGAAAGGCTAGTGTCAGTGGTGATGTAAAAACGTCAACGGGGGGTGAATGTGTAGCATCCCGCGACGGGATAAACGTCTAAGCGGCCCTCACCCGGAACCCCACCCGGATGCCGTTGACAACGGGCACGGGAAAGGGTAGACTAGAGATGTGCCGAAGTGTCGGAGTGGCGGAATGGCAGACGCGCACGTTTGAGGGGCGTGTGGGTTATCCCGTGCGGGTTCAAGTCCCGCCTCCGACACCATACCAGAGACTAACAGGGCTTTTGGCCGAACTGCCAAAAGCCCTTCTACTTATCCCGTCCTATTGCAGCCGGCTTACAGCTTCCCGTCCTTGAGAGGGGGAACCCCCGGCGCATCGTATTCTCGACGTTCCCGCCGTCGGGAAGATAGTTTTGACAGTTAAGCCCGCCTGCGCTCACAGCGGAGCCTTGCCGCCAGGGCAGGGCTCCATGAAGGGCCGGTCGTACGTAAATGGTGTAGGATCACTCGCTCTGCAGTACCGTCATTCCGCTTTCGAGAAGATGGCCGTGACCGATACGGTATCTTCTTCGGCCACCGGGGGCAGGAAGACGGCCAGGTTCGAGCCCGGGGCCAGGACGATCCGGCCGTCCAGATCGAGGATAGTGGTTTCGTCCGGTTCGGCCCGCAGGAAGAGGAGCAGCTGGCCAGTTGGCATGACTTCGGGGCCGTGGAGAAAGCCCAGGCGGGCGATGGACATACCATGATATGACACCCGCCATAGGATGGTACTATAAACGTCCGGTTCCCTCTTAATTCTCCCAGAAGATAAGGATATCGTCCCCGTCCTTCAGGGGCTGCGTGTACTGTGCGGTTTCGCCGTTAAGGAGTACGGTGGGATGTCCCCGGCGCTGATCAGGGGCGATATCAAGAAAATTGAAGATGTCGATGAAAATCGGGTTGGTGACCCCTGTGAGGGCGATCTCCTCCCCATTTACCGTGACCCGTACCGCCCTGCCGGCCGCCGCGGGAATGTCATCCACGTGTGTGTGTGGGCGGTACTGAATATCGTCGCCCGGTTGGATGACGTAGTCCACTTGCACCTCCCGGCCGTTAACCGTGAAGACGCACCCAGCGGGGTCGAGGCGCCGGAGGCGCGCCAAATCAGCCAAGGTGGAAGGATAGGTGATGCGGAGCACATCCCCGTCGTGGATTTCGGTCTCCGGGGGCACCGGGTGGTCGTTCAATGTGCAGACCGGGTCCAGCGCCACCCGCTCGCCGTTCAGGGTGCAAGCGACCCCGGGCCCCGCCAGGTAATCGGCCACGCGCGCGCGGGCGTCGGCGCCGTTTTCGGCGGCAATGACCGTGAGGTCATCCCCGTCGTGGAGGGGGGTTTGCAGGTTGGCGCGTTCGCCGTTTACCAGGATCCGGGCCGGCCGGCACAGGCCACCGCGAACTATTTCCTCCTGTCCGTTAAGGCTAAACACAAGGTCACGGCCGTTCCTGCCGAACAGCTGGCGGGGGTCGAATTCGATGAGGCCGAGGACGTAGGACACGGCCACGTTCTTGGAATCAAATATACGGTAGTCGAGGCCGTTAACGCGTACCGTCAGAAAGGTATGGCCCGTCTGCCGCGCCGTGAGAGACGCTATCCCAAGCACGGTTACGCCTTGCGGACCCGCAAGGGGGTCGTGGTCAAGGGTCTGTATTCCGCGCAACATATCCCTGCCGCGGACCACCACATGGCTGGCGGGCAGGTCGAGGTGCTGGGCGATGCGGTCGGGCAGGGTGGGGACCTGGGCGCCGCCGCCGATAAGGATGACCGAGCGGGGAGGATCGCCGCCGTTCAGATCGCGGATCGCACCGGCGACCTCCCGGGCCAGGCCGTCGAGCGCGGGAGCGATAATGTCCAGCAGTTGCTCGCGGCTGACGGATTCTGTTATTCCGAGGATGTTATGGTAAGTTATTTCCTCGTTGGCAAAGATGCTTCGTTTGATCTTTTCCGCCGTGGTGAAGTCCACCAGGCAGGCCTGGATGACGGCCTCGGTGATTTCGTCGCCGGCCACGGGTACCATACCGTAGGCAAGGATACTCCCGTCCCGGGTTAGGGCAATGTCCGAAGTGCCGGCGCCGATGTCCACGAGCGCGAGATTCAAAAGACGTACGTCGGGCGGGATGGCCACGTCAAGGGCGGCGATGGGCTCCAGTGTCATGTTCACCGGTTCCAGGTCCACGCGGTGCAGGACCGAGAGCAGACCGTTGACGACCGAGGCCGGCAGGAAGGTCACGATGGCCTCGACGACAATGTGGCGCCCCCGATGGCCAAGCAGGTTGGCCAGGCGGAGTCCGTCCAGGTAGTGGCGGACCGGCGAATAACCTACACAGTACAGGTTTTCACGCTCGGCGGATTCCTGTTCAAGCCTGGCATGTGCTTCATGGAGGGCCAGCAGCTCAAGGCTGCGCAGTACATTCTGGTCGATCTCGGCGTCGGGGTCAATCTCACGTTCGGCGCGGCAGAATTGGGTGCGCAGCGAACGCCCCGCAGCGGCCACGGCCACTTTTTTCAAAGGCAGCCCGCTGGCGTCCTCGAGACGTTCGCGGACGCTGGCCACGGCCTGGGCGACCTTGGGTATATCATGGATCTGGCCGTCGTACATGGCCCTGTCCTGATGCTCGACGACGGCTTGGTGCAGGACCCGCAGTCCGCCGCCGCAGGCCTCGGCCAGGATACCGATTATCGTACGCGTTCCGATATCCAGCGCGAAGATCGGTTCGTTTTCTGGCAGGATCACGGCCTGTCACACCTCCCCGTACGTTTTTTCGACACGGCTAGTAAAATCATACAATAGACAAAGAGGAAAACGCCAGGGGGGTATTGGGCAAGGCGCCCAAAGGGTACTGCATACTCTTCCGGTCAGCGCCGGATTCTAGTGGATCTCCCTCCGCGTGACCGGCATGTCCGGTCCGCCTATCTCGACTTCGCGGAGGATGGTCCCCTGGTAGATAACCAGGAAATGGGTGGGATACACGTGCCGGTTGCAGCAGGTGACCGTTTCACAGGTGATATCCGGCCAGTCCTGGTCGGCCAGGGCTTCCCACGGCGAAGAGAAACGCTTGACGATGACCCCTGCCCATTGTCCGCACTTCGGGCAACGGCCGGCTATGGCGGCCGCCATCTCTTCGATGTCTTCCGGTATAATGATCAAGTCGCAGCAGCCTCCTAAACCAGTTTCTTTCATTTTAGCAGGATCCGCGGTACATTCCCACCGGCCCTCCGCGCAGTGTTGACACCATGTGACACAAAGGTTTAGTCTTAAACAAGTTAGCTGTCCATACTCGATAACGGGAGGCAGAATATGAAGCCACATCTGTACGCTGATCTGCAGCAGCGTCTGAGTGATGGAACTATCCCCGAAATGGGCCCCGAGGACGAATTCAGGTTTGCCTGCCGGACGGAGTGTATGGGATTATGCTGCCAGAACATAACAATTCTTTTGGATCCCTGGGACGTGGAAACCATGGCCCGGCACCTCGGCCTTTCCGAGCGGGAGTTCATGGACCGGTACTGCCGTGTGCGCACGGGTTCACGTTCCCCCTGGCCCGTGCTTTCTCTTCGCGACGCCGAGGACGGCCGGTGCGCCTTCCTCCTTGAGGATGGCCGGTGCCGGATCTACCCGGCCCGGTCACGCAACTGCCGGACCTATCCGCTGGGCCGGGCGGTGCGCTTTGAGTTCCACGACGGGACGTTGGAGACGATTGAGAAGATGTTCCTGGTGGAACGGATGGATGGCTGCCTCGGCCATGAGGAAGGCGACCCGTGGACGGTGCGGGAATGGCTCGACGATGCAGGGGCCCTGCCCTATTACAAGCTGGGAGACGAATACCTGCGCCTTATTCATTACGCGGCCACCGAACTAAACGCCGCCGCCTGGTTGTCGGGGCGAACGCTTAAGATGCTGTACCCGTTGCTCTACGGGGCGAGCGCCCTGCGCGAGCGCCTTGGACTCGCGGTCAATGATGTCGGCCACGAGGAGTTCTACCGGCGCCGGGTACGGGCGTTGCGGGTCATTCTGACGCAGATGGCGGGGGCGCTTGGGCACGGTCCCCTCGCCGGGGAGGTACCGGCGTCGGGACAGGAAACAATGATGGAACGCGTGCGTGGCATGCTGCTCGATACCGCCCGCTGTGGTGCGGGAAACGGCGAATAAGAAGGCGAAAGGGCCGGCCTCTCTGGAAGGCCGGCCCTTCCTCAACCTGAATTGCGGGTTAACGCTCGAGCTGTTTGGCCAGGAAATTGGCCGCGGTCTCGCACAACTTCTTTTCAATGTCGCCCATTTGAGCGTCTTTGCCGAGGAGGAGAACGCATCCTCCCGGCTCCCCGGCGACAAGGATGGGAGCGACAGCCGCTGACGAGTACTGGCTTATGATGTCCCGGGGGGCCAGAATGGGCGCGTCGTTCTCCTGGAAGCCGCGGTCGAGGTTGATGACCAGCGTTTCACCCTTTTCCAGCGTCTGCTCGGCCAGCGGACCGATAGCCTGGTTCGCCAGCTGCTTCGAGCCGCCGGCTATGGCCAGGACGGTACGGTCATCGCAGATGCAGGCCGTGTGTGACGTTGCCTCGTAAAGGGCGTCGGCGTATTCCTTGGCATAATTCCCCAATTCCCCGATGGGGGCATACTTCTTAAAGATGATCTCTCCGTCCCGGTCGGTGTAGATCTCGAGCGGGTCACCGTCCCTGATGCGTAGCGTGCGCCGAACCTCTTTCGGAATTACGATACGTCCCAAGTCATCCATCCTTCGTACTACGCCTGTTGCTTTCATTGCACACACCACCCGCTTTTTGTCAGGTAGTCTGCTTTGACAAAGCAAAAAGTATACCGCCGGGAAGGATTGTAAAGACAGCTTTATAGCCAGGTGAGTATCTCGTCAATCTCCTTGCGCCTGGGCGGATGCGGCACGTGATCGGGGCGTCCGACCGGCACAAGCAGGACGATTTCTTCTTCGGGCGGGATACCCAGATAGGCTTTCATTTCCGTGCCGGCAAAGGCCTGCGGCGCACTCATCGGGCAGGCGCCGTACCCCAGCGCGTGGGCGGCCAGGAGCAGGTTTTGCGCGGCCAGGGAAACGCTCTTCAGGCTTTCCACGCTGCGGGCTTTTTGTTCATAGCCGAGGGCTTGGAAAACGGCGGCGCTGAAACGGGATTGGTAGGGCCTGGCGACGCAAACGATCAAGAGGGGCGCGCCGCCGAAGAAAGTCGCGTAGGTCCCGAAGGACTTTAGACGGGCGGCCAGTTCCTCGAGCCCCCCGTCACGGGCTTCGATGATCAATTCGTTCAGTCGCCGGTCGACCAGGCGCGCCAGTTCGGCGATTGCCCGGCGTGTTGCGACGGCGATGAACCGCCAGGGCTGCTGGTTGGTGGCGCTCGGGGCCCACCGGGCGCACTCAATCATCTTACGCACGTCCCCCTCGGGCACCGGTTCGGGCCGGAAACGCCGTACCGAACGCCGGGAAGCAATGATGCCGTGCAGGACCTGGTATTGGTCGACCATGCTTGCCATCCCTCCCCTTTCCTTCATTATAACAGGGACGGGGATTCCAGAAAGGGGAGACTGATGGCGTACGGGCTACAGTTTTAACGTCGCCAGCGCTTCCCGCAGTTCCAGGGCCAGGCCGTCCAGTGTGGCGCTGACCTGGGCTACATTCTCGACCAGGATGGTCTGGGCCTGCGAGGCCCTGGTTACCCCGGCAAGGGCGGCGGAGAAATCTCTGATAGCCGCCGCGGTTTCGTCGATACGCCCGGTGATCACATGCACCTCTTTGACCAGGCCGCTAAAAGCCTCGACCGCCTGCCTGGCGGAGATGCGCCCCTCGGCGACAAGGCGGCAGTCCTCATCCACCGAGGAAACAGCCTCGCGGGCATGCCGCTGTACCGTGGTAATGAGCTTGGTGACCTCATCGGTGGCCCGTGCCGCCTCCTGGGCGCGGGTACGGATTTCCTGGACCAGGTTAAGGAAGACTCCTTTCTCCTCTCTTGACATCCCCTCGTCCATCAGTTCATCGGCGGCCTTGCGGGCGAGCAGGTTCGCCTGCTCAGCAAACTGGGAAATGAACTCCACTATCTGCCGGACATCGGCCAGGGATGCGCCGAGGTCCCGGACGGCTTTGCTGGCCCGGGCGGCCACACGGTTGGTGGACTCCATCTGGTGCAGGACGCGGGCCGTGGCCTCCTGGACCTGTGCCGCTTGCTCCGAGGCGCGGTCGGACACCCCGGCCAGCGCCTGGGCGCGCTCCGTCAGGTCGCCTACGGTGTCGGTGGCGCGGGCAAGGACCTCGGTCGTGGTGCCCGCGGCCGCCACGGCATCCCGGGCGTTGGCCCGGAGATCGGTGGCGAAACGCCCCATTTCCTCCGCCGTCGTCTGCAGACGTCCGGTCACGCCGCGAAGGTTGGCCAGCATCACCCCGAAGGATCGGGCCAGCCGCCCGACCTCGTCACGTGAGGCGATTTCCAGCTCATGGGAAGTGAGATCACCACGAGCGATGCGGTTTACCTGTTCCTCGATCTGCCTTACAGGATCCGCAATGGTACGTGAAATGTACAGGGCGGCGATAACGCCGAGGACCAGGCTCAATAAGCCGAGGGTGGTGGAAATGCCCGAGATGCGCTTCACCCAGGCTTCATTGGCGGCCACGGCCTGATCCATCAGCCTTTGCTGGTAGGCAATGAAATCCTCCCCCTGGGCGATGATGCCTCGGACCGTGCCCCGCTTGGCCACCGTGATACGGATGACCTCGGCCAGTTTCTGCTGGTCCGTAAGGTCGGAACGCTGGCGGACGGCGAGCAGGGTTTCGGCATATGACTCGCTGAGACCCGTAACCGATCTCTTGAGACTGGCGAACAGGACCTTTTCCTCCTCGGTTGTCAGGCCCGCCTCCAGTTGAGCCAGCCGCTGGTCAACCAGCTGTGCCTGGCGGCGATACTCCGCATTCCACTCCTCCCCGCCCGTGAGAAGATAGGTTCTGAGCATCAGGGCCTCGTACTCGACGGCGAGAAGCAGGTCTTTGGTCTCGCTGACCATGCGGGCACGGTGATCAATGAGTTCCCGATAGGAGTTCTGCATTCGGTACATGTTTGTCAGAGTAAAGACACCCAGGACTGAAAAGACCAGGAATACGCCAAGGTAACCGGCCAGAATCTTATACCTGATATGCATCGGGCATCCCCCTTCCCCTACCCCGGTTAGCAAGACACTTGCCCGCGTGAGGTGAACTTTTTCGCAATATAACGCTATGGGGGAATTATTGCAAGGAAAACATTTTGTCTCTACACTCCTTCTAAAACGGCAGGCCCATCGCGGCCTCGGTCTCGCTGAGAGCGGCGGCCAGGGTGTAGGCGGCGGTGGCCAGAACCAGTAATGGCACACCCCGCTGGAAATGCGCCTGCGGGACGAAGGGAAACAAGCGGGCGCCGGCCGCCGAGCCGATGAGGGCGAAGGGGATGAGGGTCAGGGAGAGACGGATGGTGGCGAGCGGTATCGCCCCCGAGGATACCAGCAGGAGCAGCCCGACCGGGTATACTGCCGTAAAATAGGCGGCGGTAGTGGCCCGGAACCGCTCCTTGGGCAGGTGGCGGCAGTTGAGGAAGAGAATGACCGGCGGCCCCGGCAGGCTGATGCTCCCGGCCAGGAAACCGGAAACCGAGCCGATGAGACGCTCTGTCCAGGTACCGCTTATGAGGTACAAGCGCAGGCGGGTGGCAAGGGCCAGGCTGAAAGGGATGGTGACGCCGCAGATCAGGATCTTCAGCAGGGTGACGTCAAAATGTAGAAAGCCGTAAACGCCGAAGGGGATACCGGCCAGGCTCCCAAGGAAAAGGTTCGCCACCAGGGGGCGTACGACCGCCGCCCGGACCCGGATGGTCAGCAGCAGGAGAGTAGTGAACGAGACCACCATCGTTACAGTGATTGCCGTGCGGGGATCATAAACCAGGAGAAAAAGAGGCACTGCGATAAGGGCGAAGCCAAAGCCGGTAACGGACTGTAACGCGGCGGCGACGAAGACAACCAGGCAGGAGACAAACCAGGCTTGATCATAGAGCATCCCGTCACCTCACCTCACTATTGTACATCGGGGCGCGTGCGAACCGTGGCGACATATGGCGGCCGCCATATCATTTATCAGGGCCATTGCGTGGATTTCGGCAGCCCGCGGATGCGGTCCTTGCACCCCCGAAGGCGGGGTTCCACAAGAAGGCAGGAGTTCTTGTACGTTCCGCAGAAAAATACGGGATTATAAACTTACCCCTTGGAGGATGGACATGCCCCTGCGTTACCTGCTGCTTGACCTTGACGGTACTCTTTTACCGATGGACATGGATGAGTTTTTGGGGGCCTATCTGAGACTGCTGGCCCGCAGGCTGGCGGCGTACATGCCTCCGGAGCGTTTCGTCCGGGAGCTGATGACCAGTACCGATATAATGATCCATAACCTTGACCCCGACCGGACCAACGAGGATGTCTTTATGGCGGACTTCTTCTCGCGCACGGGCTTGCCACAGGCGGAGGTGCGCCCCGTCTTCGATGACTTTTATGCCCGCGATTTCCGGACCCTGATCGACCACACGCAGCCATCGTCGCTGGCGCGGGCGATCGTCGAGGAGGCGCAAAAGCGCGGCCTGGAGCTGGTGATCGCGACCAACCCCCTCTTCCCCTTGAAGGCCATCCGCGAGCGCATGCGCTGGGCGGGGGTCGCCGACATTCCCTTCCGCCTCGTGACCGCCTACGAGGACATGCATTTCTGCAAGCCGTACCCCTACTATTACGAAGAAATTCTTGAACGAATCGGGGCGAGAGCGGAGGAATGCCTTATGGCCGGTAATGACATCGACGAGGACCTGGTGGCCGGGCAGGTCGGCATGCGCACGTTTCTCGTGGAGGATTGCCTGATCAACCGCCGGGGGCGGAACGCGGTAGCGGATTACCGTGGGAGCCTGGCCCACCTGCTGGCCTTCGTGAAGGAACTGGCCCCGTAATGAAGGTGAAGCGCCACCCTTGCGGGTGGCGCTCTTGGTATCCTTTACTGCACTTTTTCCTCTTTGGAATCCTGGGCGTCGGTCCACCGGTCAAGGCCTACCGATTCCTTGATCGCCTCCCAAGCACGGCCGAGGTAATTGGGGTCGTCTCCCCCGCCCTTTTCGGCCCCGGCCTCTACTTCCGGTTCCCCGCCCTGCGTGACTTTGTCGCGGTCGATGTCGGGCTTCATTGATATCACCTCGCCCTGTAGTCTGCCAAAAGCGGGACGGGGCTATGCAGGGGCGTAGTCCTCACAGGTGCTCCCAGGGGCAGAATCGACGGTCGGCGAAATCGATAACGGTATAAACGGCGAAGCCCATAAGGCCCATCGCGATGATCCCGGCGTAAAGCTCGGGGTAATGCCATTGCGTCCATGCGTCGAGCAGGTAGTAGCCCAGGCCCTCCTGGCTGGCGATGGTCTCGGCGATGAAAAGGACGGCGATCGCCGTACCGGACCCGATGCGCAAGGCGGTAAAGATCTTGGGCAGGGCCGCCGGCCAGATTACGTGGCGGTAGATATCCGGCGTCCGCGCCCCGAGAGAGCGCACGGAGTCGATGACCGCACTGTTGACCTGGCCGGCGGCATCGCGTGTCGTGACGAGAAGCTGGAAGAAGACGACGATGACGATAAGCAGGACCTTGGAGAAGTTGCCCACGCCGAAAAAGGTCATAATCACCGGGAGAAAGACGATGACCGGGATGGGATAGATAACGTAGATCAAAGGGGCGATAAAGCGGTCGAGGCGCTCCTCCCGGCCGAGAAAAAGCCCCAGGGGGACCGCCAGGAAAAAAGAAACGGCGATGCTGACGGCCACGCGGGCCAGGCTGATGAGGAAGTGCCCTCCGAGTTCACGCGGCAGGTCCCGGGCGAAGGCCTCCATCGCAACGAGAGGCGTCGGCAGGACCGGCTTGCCGAGGGCCGTCGCAGCCAGGTGCCAGAGGATGATGAGAACGGCGACACCGGCCAGCTGCGTTAGCAGGCGGCGAAGCAAGGGCGATGTTCCCCCTTCCCCTCCAGGAGGTCCCGCAGGCGGGTACAGACGCGGTGGAACTCGGGGCTCCTGCGCCAGGACGGACGGCCTACGCCGGGATTCTCCACCGTGGCGATGACGCGTGCCGGCCGCGGGGAGAGGACGATGATGCTCTGCCCCAGGTAGACCGCCTCTTCGATACTGTGGGTGACAATAACCATGCTCACTCCGCGGTGTGCCCACACGTCGAGCAGGCCGTCCTGGAGCGACTCGCGGGTCAGGGCGTCCAATGATGAGAACGGTTCGTCCATCAGGAGAAGGTCGGGCTCCAGGGCCAGGGCGCGCGCGATGGCGACCCGCTGGCGCTGGCCGCCGCTCAACTGCGCCGGGTAAAGGTGTGAAAGGCCATCCAGGCCCAGTTCGGCGAGGATTGACCGGCAGCGGGATATGATCTCCGCCCGCGGAGCGCGGCGGACCTCCAGGCCGAGGATGGTGTTTTGCCACACCGTCTTCCACGGCAACAGTCCGTAGTCCTGTAAAATGACGGCCGTCTTCAGGCGGCCGGGCTGGACCGGCTCCCCGTCGATGGTAACCCGCCCGGCCGAGGGCGGCCGCAGCCCGGCCAGCACATATAGCAGCGAGGTCTTCCCGCAGCCGGAAGGACCGATGACGGCCAGGATATGGCCGGGGTCGAGGTGCAGGGAAATGTCGGCGATGGCGGGCACCGTCGCGTTATGTTGTTGATAGGTCACCGCCAGGTTAAGGACGTCGATCATGCCTTGCCAAGCACCCGTCCATCGACAAGGTCCTGGTACCCCAGGGGCCGGTCCAGGAGGCCGTTGGCGCTCATCCAGTCCAGTACGCGGCGGACCTGGTCCTCGGTGGGCAGTTGGGGCGGCGAAAAGAGAACCTGCATTCCATGTGCGGAACTGGAGAGAACCTCCTGGGGCACCCGGGCCTTCTCGGCCAAAAGGTCGTTAAAGGCGGACGGGCCGGCCTGGATGTCCTCCACGGCGCGGGCGTAGGCGCGCATCAGCCTTTGTACGCCTTCCAGGTTCTGTTCCAGGACAGGTTCCCGGAAGTAAATCACGGTTTGGGTAATGTTCTCCCGGGTGTCATCGAGGATGAGTCGGGCGCCCTTGACCTCCGCCAGGGCGGCGATGGGGTCTGGCAGGACCGCGGCCTGAAGAGTACCGTTAAGCAGGGCCTCGAGGCGCAGCGGTATTTTGGGCATCTGGTTCTTCTTGATTTCCTCCGGCTTAAGGCCCGCGCCGGTAAGGAGCTGGTCCACGACATATTCGTTTATCGTCTTCAGGGAACAGCCGATCGGCACGTTCTTGAGTTGATCGACACTTGATATTGAAGATTTCGGCGAGGCGAGAATCGCGAAACGGCCTTCCTCCGCGGTTGCCCCCTGCCCCACGGAGACAATGCGTACCTTGGTGCCGCCGTTGTTCAGTTGCGCCACGGCCAGAATGTCTCCCAGGGCGCCGTCGATCTGCCCGGCGGCCAGGGCGCTGTCGCGCTCCATGGCGCTGGGAAAACCGATGAGTTCCACCTGCAGTCCTTCATCGGCGAAGTAGCCCTTCCGCTCCGCCACCCAGAACGGGAGGTTGTCCTGGATGGGCAGCATGCCCAGCCGGAGAGGGGGCGTTTTGGGTGTCTTCTCCGGCGGCGAAGCCGGTTTGCTATTGCAGCCGGTTATGGTAAAAACCAGGGCCAGAGTCAGAACCGAGAGCGCCATTAAAAAAAGTGGGCGTTTCGGGTGCATAACTCCACCTCCTATCCGACCTATTTCGATCCCGGCGGCGTAATTCCTGCCTCCAGCAGCCTGCGGAGGGACGAGGTGAAGCGGCGCTGATCGGCGGGCGTCCGGCGGGCGGGGCCGGGAGTGCGGCCCCCCGTACGCCGAAAACGGGCCTTGATCTCTCGTTCCTCAAGGAGGAAATCGATGGTCTCCGGCTTAAAGATGCGGCCCCCCGGGGAAAGGGCGCGGGCCCCCCGTCCCAGGACCACGGCGGCCAGACCCCAGTCCTGGGTAACCACGATGTCCCCGCAACCGGCCAGGTTGGCAATCTTTATGTCGGTCTCCTGGGGGGCGTCCCCCACGGTTATGTGACGGTCAGAGGCGATATCATGCTTAAAGCTGGCGACTGTCCAGACCGGAACACCGAATTCCGCTCCCAGGCGCAGGCACGTCGCCAGGGCATCCCTGGGACAAGCGTCAGCGTCAATGATGATTTTCACTGTGAGGAGCCTCCGGCGGGGGCGATGATGCGGATGGCGCCGGGCAGGATGTCGAACGTGGCGGGGAGAAAACCTGCGAGTTCGCCGTCGGCCTCAACGTGGACCCATTCCTCCGAGGTTATGGTCACCGTCCGGCAGCGGCGCTGGATCAGACGCGGGTGGCCCAGGTGGCGCCCACAGTACACCCTGAGGAGCAGGGGAACCCGGCCCAGCCGGCCGACGCCGTTCAGGGTGATGATGTCGAAAAGGCCGTCATCGGGGACGGCGTTGGGGGCGACAAACATCCCGCCGGCGAAGTAGCGGGCATTGGCGACAACAGCGATGGTCAGGTGCAGGTCGTGAGACGGCTCCCCGTCAATGGAAAGGCGCACTTTCTTATTACGGTAGCGGGCTAGCGAGGCCAGGGCGCCCCAGAAAAAGGAGAGAAAGCCGCCGAAGAGCTTGGTCGTCCGGTTGACGCGGTCGGCGGTCTCGCCGCCCAGCCCGGCGTCGGCGATGTTGACGAAGTAACGCGTCCGGCTCGGCCCGCCCGGCTGGTGGAAAACAATACGCCCGACGTCGAACGGGCGCACGGCGCCGGTGGCCAGAATGGCGGCAGCCTGCCGGATCTCGCGGGGAATGCCGAGGGTGCGTACCAGGTCGCGTCCGGTGCCGCAGGAAATGATCCCGAGGCGGGGCCGGGTCTCCGGACTGCCCGGGGCGGCGAGGATGGCGTTCACCACCTCGTTGGTCGTCCCGTCCCCGCCGACGGCGATCAGAGGGTCGTACCCCTGGGCCACGGCCCGGGCCGCGAGGACCGTCCCCTCGCCGGGCGCCTCCGTCCGCGCCAAATGATAGCGTATCCCGGCTTCGTCCAGGGCGCGGGCGGTGAGCGGCCACGCCCGCCCGGCGCGCCCGTGGCCGGCGGCGGGATTGAGAATTACAAAGGCGGTTGATCCGTTCATTGCATCGAAAACAGTTCAACGACCGGGGGAAAAGTCCTCCATATCCTATTCGAGTTTAACGCCCCGGCGCCTCAGTTCCTCGAGCTTGCGCGGGGAACAGTCGGTACAACGGAACTCGGGCTTTTTGTCCTTTATCCGGTCGTAGTTTTTTGTCCGGATCAGGCGGTAGCCGGTGGCGCGGCGCCCGCAGTCGGCACAGATCACATCCTCCTTTATCTCCCACTGGGGTGCCAGGACGGCCGACGTAAAGATAAACTTGTCGACCCAGAAGAAGATCAGGCCGCCGATAAGGTTGGCGACGATGGTCGCGAAGAGTTCGCCGAAGGGGTTCAGCCACCATAGGACCACGGCCAGGATCGGGGTGGAGAGCTGCCAGCGCAGCAGGTAGAGCGCGTATCTCCTCAGCATGACAAGGTCACCTCTGTGAGTAGAGTACCATCCTGCGGGGCCTGGCGTCATGGGGGATATACCGGAAGTGATGCGTGATGCGCGTGGGCCAGGACGTAAGGCTGTCGGCCTCTACGGCACAGGGCCCCGCGTTATGGATGAGCAACGGTACCCCGTCCGGGCGCCGGCGGTCCGACACGATCCCGATGTGCTCCAGGGGCGGACCGTAAACGACGATGTCGCCCCCCTGCCATTCACTCAGGTTCTCGGCGTCACCAGGGCGGACGACGGTGGTTAAGGAGACCGCTTGGCGCCGGAAGAAGACGATCAGGTTCGAGACGCGGCGAAAATCGATGTTGGGGTCCGGCTGTCCCCTGACGCCCGGGTAGGCATGCGGGTGGGCGCGGATATCGGCGTCCACCATGGACTTCAGGTCGTACCCGGCGGCGCGGAACGCGCGCCAGACGACGTCGGTGCACGCGCCCTCGCCCTCCGGCGGATAGCCGCCGGCGTAATAAGCACCGCTGTACTTTGTCCGCCGGCGTGCTTCCTCCCTGGCCCCGCCGACCAGGTCATCGGCGTCCAGAACCCCGTCGGCATCGCGGTCGATGCGGGCGGCGACACGTGGCACCTCAACGGCCCCGGCCGGGCCGATCGGGGGTAAAACCTGCCGCGCGGCGGGCCAGAATACGAAGAGGGCTCCCGCCACCGCGGCACAGCCGAGGACCCCGATACAGGCGGCCATCCACTTCACCCGGGACATGTGCGATACCCCCGGAACGGGCAAGAATTGTTACCGTCCGTTGTTCGCCCGTCCCTAATGTTTTTCCTTCCGCAGTGTCAGATTAGAGTTGAGAGCCGGATTACTGTTATTGAGAAACCTCCCACGGGGACAAAGCTTTGTGTTACCATGGCGTCGAGACAGTAAAAAGGTGGCGATAGCGTGAAACGTTTACTGGTTCTGGCCGTGGGCCTGCTCGTGGCTCTGTCGGCCGTGGCGGTGGCGGGCTGTGGCGGGGATAAGAAGAAACCGTCCGCGCCGCCAGGTGATGTGGATCAGCCGGCGACCATGCCGGTGGCGGTCTATTACCTCAAGACCACCGACAAGGATATGTACCTGGTACGCGAGGTCCACGAGGTGGCGCGGACGGAGGACACCATCCGGGCTGCCCTGGAGGAGTTGATCCACGGGAACCCGGTGACCGAGGGGGCCGCCCGCGTCCTGCCTCCGGAGACCAGGGTCCGGGGCGTTAAGGTGGACAACGGCCTGGCGACCGTCGATTTCTCGCGCGAGGTCCTGCAGGCCAACGTCGGCGCGGTGGGAGAGGCCCTGGGCATTCAGAGTGTCGTCAATACTCTGACCGAGTTCCCGGATATCAAGCGCGTGGCCTTCCAGGTCGAAGGCGGCCTTGACGAGCGTGCAATGGATTGGTGGGGACATGTCGGCCTTCATGAGCAGCCCTTTACACGCAACCTGTCGACCGTGTGGGAACCGGCGATCTGGGTAACCTCGCCCCGGCCCGGAGACAAGGTGGAAAGTCCCCTGAAGGTGCAGGGCAGCGCCCGTGTTTTCGAGGGGGCGGTGAGCCTGCGCCTGACGGGGGATGACGGGCAGAAGCTCGCCGAGACCTGCACCACGGCCGCAGCCGGTGCTCCGGAACGCGGGGACTTTACGGCGGAACTGACTTTCAGCGCCCCCATGGGCGGGCAGGGGCGGCTGGAGGTTTTTTGGAACAGCCCCAGGGACGGGAGCGAACTTGACAAGGTTCAGATACCGGTGAAGTTCTAAATACGGGATGGTTAATGTGAGAAAGGCCGGGCATGCCCGGCCTTTCTCCTTTTGCCCCGAAACGCGGAGCTACTTTTTTTTAAACGTTTCACACTTGGTGTGATCGGAGTTCATTGCGCTGGCCGCGTGATTGCGATCCACCTGAATCATCGGGGCGTCGCACTTCACGTTCTTGTTATACTCGCACTCGGTGACGGTGCACTTGATGTCGGGCACGGGCTCACCCCCTTTCAGCGTTCTCCTTTCAGTATTCCCAGGCGGTGGGCCGATATGCATAATTTACAACTCTATTTCTTCACCAAGAGAGAACAGGTAGAGGTACCGTTGAGCCACGGGCCGGCCGAGGATCCCTTTCACGGCGCGGGCATAAAGGGCGAGCTGGCCTTCATACCGGGCTTTTACCGTCCCGGTGTCACCGGGGCGGGCGCGGTCGGTCTTAAAGTCGATGAGCACCAGTTGCCCGTTCTCCTCCTCGATAAGGCAATCGATGATCCCCTGGACGAGGACGGCTTCGCCGGTCAGGCCCGCTGCCCTGTCACCGTAGATCTCGGTCGCCGGCAGGGCCAAGCTGAACGGCAGTTCGCGCCACACGCCGCGCGCGGCGCGGACCCGCAGCCCCAGCGGGGAGGCGAAGAAAGCGGCGACCGCTTCGGAGTCGACGGCGGCGGCCTGCGCCGGAAGAAGCAGCTCCCGGCTGACCATAGCGGCGAGTTGGTCGGCGATGTCGGCGGCGTCCAGGGGCCGCTGCAGGTCGAGGTGTTGCATGACCGCGTGCCAGGCGGCGCCGCGCTCCGGCCCCGTAAGGGCACCCTTCGAGAGCAGAAAACGGGGCCGGCTGCTGACCGGGGTGGAGAAGGTTCGGTCGGCGGGGCCGCCCTCTTCGGCTTGCAGGGCGGCGAAGCGGCCTTGGACCTCAGTTACGGTGACCTTGGCCGGGAGAACCATGGCCGCGGGCAACGGGTAGGTCCAGTCCAGGACGCGGGCGGCGGCTTGCAATGTTGCGGGATCGGCCTGCTTAACAGGGCATCCTTCGCGGACCGCGTTCAGGGGCCCTGGCGGGACGACCGTCGGCCGCGTGCCCGCGGCGTCGGAGACATCTACCAGGTGGATGCTCCAGGTGGAAGGATCATCGGCCAACGGACCGCCCGGCTGCAGGGCGGCACCGGCCAAGCGGCGGATCGGGTCCGCTGCGGGATGGCGCGCCAACGCGCCGCCAAGCCAGTCCAGGGGCGTACGCGCGGAGAGCAGGTAGGCGTCCGGCAAGGCCGGTTGGGGATGCCGGGTGAGCCTGCACCATTGCGTCGCCGCCCGGCGGAGGTTTCCTGCGCTCCCGAAAAGAAGGAGACGCTCCCGCGCTCTTGTCATGGCTACGTAAAGCAGGCGAAGCTCTTCGGCCAGGCTCTCCGCTTCCAGGCGCCTGGCGACCGCGTGCCGGGCGAGGGTCGGGTATGCCAGGCGCATGTCGGGATCGACCAGGTTCGGTCCGAACCCCAGTTGTTTGTGCAGCAAAAGGTCGCTGCCGCGGTCGGAACGGTTGAATCGCCGCCCCAGACCGGCGACGACGACCACCGGGAATTCCAGGCCTTTGGCGCGGTGGATGCTCATGATCCGGACGACGTTTTCGTTCTCGCCCGCGGGATGAGCGGCGCCCAAATCGGCCCCTTCCTCCTGGAGGCGGCCGATAAAGAGAAGGAACCGAAAGAGGCCGCGCAGGGACGTGCGCTCAAACTGCCGCGCCCGGTCATATAGCGCCTGGAGATTGGCCTGACGCTGGGGGCCTCCGGGCAGGCCGCGAACGTAACTCGGATACCCCGTCTCGCGGTAAATGCTCCAGATGAGGTGCGCGACGCTTCTCCGCCGGGCAAGGGTGCGCCAGCGCTCCAGGTCGGCGAGAAATCGCTGCAGCACGTCCGCCGGGGGGTGGCCGGAGTGGGCGGCGGCCCGCACGGCATCGAGGAAGTCCCCCTGCGGTGCGGCGAGGCGGATGCGTGCCAGGCCCTCGGCATTCAGACCATACAAGGGTGAACGTAAGACGGCGGCCAGCGGGATGTCCTGGCGCGGGTTGTCGATAACCTGCAGAAGGGCAAGCATTGTCTGGACCTCGACGGCGGCGAAGTAGCCGGTTCCCAACTCGGCGTAAGCCGGCAGGCCGAGGTCGTGGAACTCTTGCAGGTAGACATTCGCCGGTCCGCGCGTCGCCCGGAGCAGGACTGTAACGTCCCGGTACGTCAGAGGCCGGTACCCGCCCGCATCCGGGTCGTAGACGAGCGGCCGTTCCTCCTCCACCATCCGCCGGATCCGCCGGGCCACGGCGCGCGCCTCGACCTGAAGAGCGTCAAGGTCTTCCGCCGGAACGGGGTAGTCGGCACTTGCTTCCCCTTCCCCTTCGCTTTCCACTTCTTCTCCCTCTTCCGCCTGCCGGGCCCGGCCTCCAGTGAGCGATCGGTCAATAAGATGGACTTCGACGGGGCCCGCAAGGGTCGGTGCCCCCTGGGGCGGGGCAGGGTAGGACGCCCGGCAGACGAGGACGGTACGGTCATCGTAAGGGATCTCCCCCGACGCGGCGGTCATTATCTGCCGGAAAACAAAGTTGACGGCGGTGACAACACCCCTGCGGCAGCGGAAGTTGTCGGGCAGGTCGATGCGGATGCCCGGGCCGCCGTGCCGACCGTAGGCAGCGTACTTACGCAGGAAGAGGGCCGGCTCGGCCAGCCGGAAACGGTAGATGCTCTGCTTGACGTCGCCGACCATGAAGAGGTTCGGCTCGGCCGTACCCTGCCGGGAAACGAGCTGGAGAATGGTCTCCTGCACGGCGTTGATGTCCTGGTACTCATCGACCAGGACCTCAGTGAACCGCTCCCTGCAGGCAAGTGCCGTCTCCGAGGGCCGGGGGCACCCGGGGGTTGAGCCAGGGTCGATAAGCACCTGCAGGCAGAGGTGCTCCAGGTCATGGAAGTCAAGCAGCCCGCGGCCGCGCTTGATCCTGGAATACGTCGCCGCGAACTCCCGGGCCAGATCGGCGAGGGATCTCATAGCGGGAGCCACGCAACGGAGGTCGGTAAGGAGTTCGGCTGCGGGACGGGCAAAAAAGGTACGGCATAGTTCGGAGAAGGCGTCTTTCGCTTTTTGGCGCCATTTTTGGGCATTCGCCTTCCGCACCGGGTCGATTTCGCCTCCGCGGCAAGCCGGCAACCGCCTGAAGGCGTCGACGGTGAAGGCCTCGCGCAGGGCTTCCCACGGTTCACCCTGTTCAACGGCCGCAAGAAGCCGCTCCAGGGCGGCCAGATCATCCATTAGGACCGGGACATAGGGCGCGGGCCCGCCGGGGGCCTGCGCCTGGGCAAGGGCGTCCACAACTGCACGGTGCGCCCCCTGAAGCACGGTGGCGAGGTGGCGTCGCACCTCCCCGGTCCAGGGAAGGGCGTCGAGGTCCTGGTCCGCTGGCACATCGAACGCACCGGCGGCGCCGGCGAGCCACTCCATGGGCCACGGGTGGCTATGGGCGAAGTCGTGCAGCCGGAGCACGATCTCCTGCAGCCGGCTGTCATCCCGCGGGCCGCCGTAGATATCCACGAGGGCCAGGAAGGAAGGTTCGCCGGAGGCGTAGCGGGCTTCAAAGAGTTCTTCCAGGGCGTCCTGGCGTAACAGGGCCGCCTCGGTATCGTCGGCGACCCGAAAGGCGGGATCAAGGTCCAGGCGGTGGAAGTTGCGGCGCAGGACATCAAGGCAAAAAGCGTGCAGGGTCATAATCGGGGCGCGTGTCACCAGGGCCGCTTGGCGGGCAAGGTGGCCGGACCCGGGGTCTTCATCCAGGGCCCGGGCGAGCGCCGTCCCGATGCGCTGACGCATCTCGGCGGTGGCGGCGTTGGTGAACGTCACGACCAGCAGGGTATCGATATCCACAGGGTCGTCCGGGGATGTGACACGGCGGATGATCCGTTCAACCAGGACCGCCGTCTTCCCGGCTCCGGCGGCCGCCGAGACCAGCAGGTTCACGCCGCGGGCGGTGATGGCCCGTTCCTGCGACAGCGTCCAGAGCTTATGCGTCATTTCCGCTCTCCCCCCCTTCCCCGCTGTAGCGGCGCCGCAGACGGCTCCAGAAGGCCTCGGGCGGCTCCTCGCGTAAGATGCGGAAGAAGTTCTCCCGCAACTGCCGGTCAAACCGGCAGACAGCGGGGTACGGGCAGTAACGGCAGGCCGTCTCATCTCCCAGGCGGTAGGGCGCGATATCCACCACCCCGTCGGCGATATCCCGGGCGGTTTCGGTCAGCAACGCGTGCAGGTGCCGCCGCAGCAATTCAAACTGCTCGCCGCTGAGCACGCGCGAGTTCGCACCGAACCCGTCCCTTGTCAGGTGGACCGGGATAAGGTCGGAAACCGTACGGGCCTCGCGGTCCATCAGGGCGACAGCCTTGGGGTCGGCGAGGACGTAGCCGTCCATGCGCAACCGCCGGAGGAGGCGTCTTTCCAGCTCCGTGCCCTGGAGAGGCCCGTGGTCGTGCAGCAGGGGATTCTGCACGGTAAAGTACAGGATCCCGGCCGGCAGCACGGCAATGTTGGAGATACCGAGGATGTTTCGGGCACGGGCCAGAGCGATATCGAGGTAGGTCAAAAGCTGTATCTTCAGCCCATGCTCCATCTCAGGTATGGTCAGGCGGGCGCGCCCGGACTTGTAATCGATGACGCGGAGCAGAAAGCCGGACGGGGTCCGCGCCACGTCGATGCGGTCGATCCTCCCGGCCAATTCGGCCCCTGGAAGGCGAAGCGGCCCCAAGGGTGTGTCGGGGCCGAAGGCGAGTTCCAGTGCCACGGGACGGAAAAGGCCCCGGCGGGCATGCTCACCCAGCACCATCGCGGCGCGCTCGACGGTACGCTGCAGCTTGCCCGTGAGATAGCGGTGGCGGGCGGTCGACAGCAGGATCTCGCTTTGCAACTGCGGGGCCAGGCCCGCCACGATACAGTCCGTTAGAGCGGCGCACTCGGCGGCCGTAAGATCCCCCCACTCGCGACCTTCCCGCATGA
Source organism: Thermoanaerobacterales bacterium (assembly GCA_030019475.1). NCBI lineage: Bacteria > Bacillati > Bacillota > Clostridia > Thermoanaerobacterales > Thermoanaerobacterales bacterium. The sequence continues at coordinate 22,344 of JASEER010000004.1, forward strand.
GTTGTCCCGCGAACTGCTCCAGGGCGGCGTGGAAGAACCGGCCCAGATCGGGGGGAGCCAGCCTCTGGACCGGGCGTTCCCTTAAGCGCAGGCCGTGTTCCACAAAATGAGCAAAAGGGCAGGCACGGTAGCGCTCAAACCGCGAGACGCTGGCCCGGATCGGCCGGCCGAACAGGCGTGCGGCGGTGTCCGGGTGCAGCCGGGAGTCCTGGTTGACATGAAACAGGGCGGCCGTCGCACGGCGCAGGGCGGGGGCCCACGCCGGCCGGGAGAGAAGCCAGTCATAGGCGGCCCACCAGATTGGGTGGATCGCTTCGCCGTCCCGTGCCGCCCGGAGGCGATCCACCAGGTAGGCCAGGGTCGGGCCGGGCCGGGTCACAAAGGCCGTGTCATCACCCCCGGTCGGGGCGGTGAAGCAGACACTTACCCGGACGCCGGGCAGGAGCCGGCGGATGCGCTCGATGACGGGCGACGGAGCGAGGGCGTTGCCTTCCTCATCGGCCAAGGGGTAACTAATCCAGAGATACCGGCTGGCACGAGTGAGGGCGATGTACACCAGGTACTGCTCGTTAAGAAGGCGCCGCCTCGCGCCGGGGGCCAGCTCAAGGCCGATCTCCTCGAGGCGTTGGCGCTCGGCGTCATTCAAGAGGGCATCTTCCGCGGAACGTGCGGGCAGGACTCCGTCAACCGCCCCGAGGACGAAGGCGGCCTGGATTTCCGGGCTGCGGGAGCGTTCAAGCGAGCCGACGAGGACCTGGTCGAGCGCCGGCGGGATGAGGCCCAGCCGGAGCGCCTCGATCCCGGAGTCGAGCACGCGGGCATAGTCCGCCAGAGAAAGGGAGCGCTCGCCGAGGGCCTGCACCATCTGATCCAGGACATCCAGGACACCATCCCAGATCTGGGCGTGTTCCTGGGCCTCTTCCAGGCGCCCCGAAGCCTCGGCCTCCCGGCGCCACGCCTCGATCCCGGCGGGGACTTCCAGTTCCTCCAGGAGCCTGAACAAGGCGGACGTGAGGCCCAGTACGTCCCGCGATTCTGCCGCCGAGCGGCAGAAGGCGTGTAACGCCCCGATGGCGCGTTGCCGGGCATTGTTGATGGCCGCCAGTTCTGCGGCCTCTTCCGGGGACGGGGCCCGGTCTTCCCCCTCCCCGGCCAGAGTGAAACGCCGCCGATAGGTCCAGGGTCGTCCGTCCGTCCAGCGGTCGCCCCGGATGCCGTGGGCCAGGACGTAGTTTTCCAGGCGGTCCACTTCGTCCCTGGTCAGCGGTGCAAGGTCGGCCTTCAGGTATCGGAAGAGCGGTTCGAAGTTCCAGCCGGTGACCGCCACCTCCAGGGCGGCGCGTATCAACTCCACCAGCGGGTGGTGGAGTACGGGGCGCTTGTGGTCAATGAAGAACGGGATGCCGTAGTCCGTGAAGACGCAGGCGATGAGTTCGTGGTAACCTTCGAGATCCCGCAGGACAACGGCGGTATCCCGCCAGCGGAAGCCATGGTCGCGGACCAGGCGGATTATTTCCCGGGCCGCCCCTTCCACCTCGGCACGGCGGTTTGCCGCGGATACAAGGGTGACCTCGCCCGGACCGGCCTTCTTCTCCGCGGGTGCCGGGCGGACGTAAAAGCAGCGCTCCAGGTGGGCGAGCGCCGGCGCACCGGCAAACCTGGGGGGCGTCCCGTTGTCCAGGATGAGCGGAGGTTCTTCGGGGACGCCTTGCTCGGCTGCCAGGGCGCGCACCCGGGCCAGAGTCGTCCGCGTGGGATAAAACACATCGGTCTCGCCGGGCGGCTCGTCGGCATAACGGCCGTCAAGGCACAAGGCCAGGTTGACCTGCGGCGCGCAGCGTAAGAGCTGCTCCAGTACGGCATATTCCTGCGGGGTGAAGCCCGCAAAGCCATCGACCCAAAAAACGGCTCCGTTCAACGAGGCCGCCCGGGGTAGGGATTCGGCAAGCAGGTGCAGGTAGTCGTCGGGATCGGTGTAACGCCCCGCCAGGACCTGTTCCAGGGCGTCATGAAGCAAGGCCAGGTCCGTAAGTTTGTCGGCCAGGGGGTCCGGGGAATGGCCGGCGAGATCTTGGGCGGCGCTTATGAGGTGGGACGACGTTAGGCCGTAGACCTTGATTTCCGATAGTGCGTGTCCGACCAACCCGGCGAAGCCGGGCTGGTTCGCGGCGCGGCCGAAAGCCCGCAGGCGTGGCCGCAGCTCTTCAAGCAACGCCCTGAGAAGCATATGCTTGGCGAGGTCGCTGAGGTGCGGGCGGACGGCGCCGCCGGTCTCTTGCAATACCCTGTGGGCCAGGCGCCGGAAACTGGTCACCTGGGCCCGAACGGTCCCGCCCAGGCCAGGGGAGGTCACTAGAGCGTATTCCGTCTGGAAAGTCGCCTGCTCGGGAACCAGGAAGATGAGCGGCGGCCCGTCGGCGCTCCGGTGCAGGGCCGCGCGGATCTCGTCCAGGCAGCGCCGTGTTTTCCCGGTACCGGCGCGCCCGAGGATAAGTCGGAGGGACATGACGCCTTACCCCCTCTTATTGCGGGTCCAAAGGCTTAAGCGGGGCCCGGTGGCACTTGCCGCGGGGATGGGGGGCGGCCACGCCGCCTTCGTCGGCCAGAACGAACACGGTATCGGCCGCCCCGGTCAGGTGCTGATCGTGGGTGGCGACGATGACTTGCCGGTGAAGGTCCTGGGTCACGAGTTTTAAAAAACGGGCAAGGTCAGAGATGTACTGATCGCTGAGGTGCCGGGCCGGTTCATCGAGAATCAGCGGTCCGGGCAGGGGCGGACGGGCGACGACAAGCATGGAGAGGCGCAGGGCCAGGCCGATCAGGTCCACCAAGCCCCCGCCATGCGCCCGGGCCAGCGGCTCCCCGTCGCACAGCGCGCCGTAAGGTGTCGCCAGAGCAAAGAGGACCGTCGTCTCCCCCTCGGAGCCGTCGCTGTGGATGCGAAAGGAATATCCCACGCCAAAGACAGTCTCCAGCGCGAGATTCACTATCCGCTCTACGGTGGCGTATGTTTGTCTGCGAATCGCGGCGGCCAGCTTCTCCAGGAGAAGGCTTGCCAGGCGGGTCTGTTCCTCGCGGCTCTCGTTCCCCAGTCGGGCGGCCGCTGCGGCGAGGTGGGCCCCCCGCAGCCGGCCGAAAGCGGCGGCACGCTGGGAGACATCTCCCTCCACGAGGAAGGGGGGCGAAAACTGATCGGCCAGATTCGGATTCACCGTTCGACCATGACCGAGGGCTAAAGGGCGCATGCCGTGCGCCGCTAAAACCGCCGGCGGGATGCTCATCCCATCGTCGGGGACGGTTAAAGGCGCCTGCCCCGGGAGACGCAGGATGTAAGTGAGGTCACCCCCGTGGCGTTCACGGGCAACCATGGCACCGTCGTCAAGAAGCGCGGAGACCCTGCACCAGTAGCTCCCCGCACGCCGAAAGTCGGCGCCCGGCGGATGGTTGAAAAAGAGCCAGCCCAGGGCCCGGATGAGGGCGCTCTTCCCCTGCTCGGCTTCACCGACGATGACATTCAGTCCGGGCGAGAAAGCGAGCCTTGTATTGCGATGGTTCTGGAAGTTCTCGACGTGCAGGCAGCTGATGTGCAAGCTAAACGGCCACCTCCCGGCGGGCGGCGGCCAGCAGCCGCAGGGCTTCGTGAACGACTTCCGGGGAGACCCCGTCCTCCTTGGCCTGCAACACCAGGTCCGTTTCCAGATCATCCGCACCCTCCGGTGCCCCGGCAGACGCACCTGCGGCCAGGCGGCGGAGGGCCTCGCCACAGGCGGCCGCCAGGACGCCGGCCTCGGGGTCGATGACCTGTGGACCTGGCAAGGCGCTGGCCAGAGGGATATGGGTGGCCACAGGCAGAGGGCCGGCGTCGAAATCAAGCATGATGACCTGCGGGCGGCGCACCAGGTCGGCCGGGTGCGCCGACATTCGCGCCACTGATCCCGGGTTGACAAAAAGCTTGCCCTGGAGGTGGACATCCGGGTAGCCGAAATGCGCGTGGCTGCCAAGGGTAACGTCGGCCTCGGTAAAGGGCGCGATGTCCGCGATAACGGTATGGGAAGGGCCATGCTCCAGGGGCGCGTCAAGGAGCATGCCGTGGGCAACGTGAACGGCGACGTCGCAGTCGTTCTTGGTAACGCAGTAATCCAGACGGGGGTCGCGGCGGTCGATGTCCCGGTGAAAGTGAGTACCCGTCAATTGTATCCGTTGGCGCCCGTCGTCAAGGTAAACGGCCCGGCCCTGGGGCAGCAGGCGTAGATGTCCCAGGCGGGCGAGAAAACCCAGCATTGTCCGGCCCATGGTGCCCGGGTCGTAGGCGAAGACGTCATGGTTTCCTGCCACCGCATAGACCGGTGCGCGCAGTGCGGTGAAAAGCGAAAGGAACTCACCCGCCTCCGACAACGAAGGACAGGGCAAGTCAAAGAAGTCGCCGCCGTGTAGTACGGCCTCAACTCCCAGTTCGTTGGCCAGGGCGACGATCTCCGTTAGCTTGGCCTTCAGGCTGGCGGCGAAGTCATCTTGCCGGACAGGTGGATTTGTGTTGCGGATATGGGTATCGGTTAGATAAAGGAGTTTCACGGGCGCCGCACCTCGCGCGTTTCCTTTTGGCAAAAGGATTCGCGTTGCCGGCGGCAAAGTCCTGCCCCGGTTTTCGGGCCCTTTGTAAAGGGCCGTTTCTAAGCGAGCGGCCCTTCTTTTTCATTACGGACCTGGGAGTGGAAGATGTTTTCCAGGGTGTCCGGCGCACCGGGCTCGACAATCCTGACGTCGCTGATTACCTCGCGTACGCCCCGCCCCTTGGCGGCCGCTTCCCGGGCGGCCTGGATTTCACCGGGATCCTCGGTCCGGCCGACGAGCCGGACAATGCCCCCCTCGACTTTGGCGCCCACCCGGGCGACATCCAGGCCGCGGGTCTGGGCGAACTCCTCCATGACCTCCTCGAGGACCTCGGCGTCCGTGATCTGACCATCGGTACTGATACTAACGTCATTCTCTAGCGCCATGACGCCGGGCAACGCGGCCAGCGCATGGCTCAGTTCCTCTCTTTCGGCAAGGGTATCGACGATACCGGTGACCACGACCCGGCCGTCGCGGACTTCGGTACGCAGGTGGTAGTTGGCGAACCGGGGATCCTCTTCCAGCAGGTCCTTCGCACGCTCGGCGAGCAAGCGGTCTTTACTTTGCACCAATGCCGGCGTCACCTCCCGCCGTTAGTATGCCCGCGGGAGGGAAAGTTAGAAGGCTCGGCCTGCACCGCGCCGGGCTACTCTGCAGGCTGGACGGTATCCTGATCCGTACCCGTAGCGGCGTCAGGGGCGGGTGCCATGTCAGGAGCCGGGGACGCCGGCTCCTGTTGTCCCCCGGCAGCGGAAGGACCGCCCGCCGGGGCCGCGCCGGAGAGCGTATTCAGAAAAGAGACCAACTCCGGGGATGCAAGGCGGAGACAGCCGGGGCCGTGGAGCCCCGACACGAGGACGGTTTCCCCGTACGGGGCACCGATCGCGATTTGCCGGCCGTCCTTAAGATCGATACGGAGTTCATCCAATGGAGGCGGTTCCTCGCTGTAAGACTCGCCGCGCGCGGTGACCAGCCATTGCACAATTTGTTCGAGTTCTTCGGGGGTTATCGGGCGGACGCCTTCCTCATCCTTGACATACTTGGCCCCCAAGACCTGGTCGCGCGTCAGCGCCGGGACGCTGAGGGCGTGCATTTTGTCGCCGGCCGCGCCGTTGCCCGCACGGGCCGTCTGGCTGACGTCCTGCGCCTGCCAGCGGGCTTGGGCCGGGACGGAAGGAGCGGGCGGCTGCTGTACCCGGGCCGGGCCGGGTCCAGGCGGACGGGAATCGGCGGCGGCCGGGGCGCCCTCCACCGTCAGATCGTTTTCAGCCATAAGATATAATTCCTCGCGCTGCCCGTTGACTTCGCTTCCCGGGGAATCAACCTTATCGCGCGCAGCGGACGTTCCCGCCGGTGCCGTTTCCGCCGGCGGCACGCCCGCGCCCTTGCCGGGGGCGGGTTCGGAGGAGGCCAAAGGCGGCAGCCCTCGACTCGTATCATGGCGGAGGCCCGTGCCGATCCCGAAGATGAGGCAGACCACGGCGGCCATGGCCACGATGCTTATCCAGGGCCGCTGGTGCCAGTGCGGCCGCGGCGTCCGGTGCACGCTGACCCACAGCCGCTTCCACGCCGACTGAACGTCCAACACGTCGGCGTTCAGGGCCGTAACGTAGGCGGCGAGGTGCCGGTCGACCATTCCGGCCAGGGCGCGCAGTTCAGCTTCCTCCTCCCTGCAGCGGGAGCAGCTATTAAGGTGGTCAACCACCCCGAGGGCGTCAGCAGGCGTCAATTCGCCGTCCACATAGGCCATCAGCGTTCCCTTGTCATGGCACATACTCAGGCACCCCCCTCGCGGCGGTTATACTCGTCACGAAACCTTGACCGGGCTCTGGCCAGGAGCGTGCCCACCGAGGATGGTTCCACCCCGATAATTTCCGCTATCTCGGCGTAACTGTATCCGGAAAAGCGTAGCAAAAGACAGGTCCGGTCACGCCGGGACAGGGTTTCCAGGACGGCACGCACATCCCGCACCTCTTGCCGGCGTGTGACCGGGTCGACTCCGGCCCGGTTGTGTTCGTCCTCGGCGGCGATCTTCAATTCGCGCCGGCGGCGGTTCTGCTCCTTTTGCAGGTGCTTGTAAGCCAGATTGACGGCCACCTTCCGCAGCCAGGCCGGAAGGTTATCCTGGTGGCGCGGAGGGTGGGCGTATAGCTTGAGAAAGGTCTCCTGCGCCAGATCCTCAGCGGTGTCCCGGTTCCCCAGGATATAGGCCAGTTGCCGGAAGATTTCCGGGTAATAACGGTCAAAGATCTGCTGGAATTGCTCCAGAGTCAGATCGGCTCCCTTGAGAAGTCCTCCCCCTGAGATAGGTCCACACCCCCTGGACCGCTCTCTAGTTATCTAATCGAAATGAGCGGTCGGATGTGACGCAACGTGAGAAATTTGGCCGCCCGGCTGATGGAACAGGCACGGCGGGCACAGTAAAGCGGACGCCTCACGCCCGGGGCTGGTGACGTGCCATTCCGGCCCGAACACGTCAGCCTGTCGGGTGCTCCTATAGATAGCCGACGACAAGATCCCCTACTTCGGACGTTGAATAACCCATCCGGCCCGCGGCAAGGCTCTTGAGGTTCTTCGCGCAGACCTGCCGGATGCCGTTCTCGACGGCCGACGCCGCCTCCCCCTCTCCAATGTGCTCCAGGAGCAAGGCCAGGGCGCCGATGGCCGCCAGGGGGTTAATGACATTCTTCCCGGTGTACTTCGGGGCCGAGCCGCCGATGGGCTCAAACATCGAGACGCCATCCGGATTGATGTTGCCGCCGGCGGCGATGCCCATCCCGCCCTGGATCATGGCCCCCAGGTCGGTGATGATGTCGCCGAACAGGTTATCCGTGACGATAACGTCAAACCATTCGGGGTTCTTGACCATCCACATGGTGATCGCGTCCACGTGGGCATAATCCCGGGTGATGTCGGGGTACTCGGCCCCCACCTCGTTGAAGGCGCGCTCCCAGAGGTTGAAGGCATAGGTCAGGACGTTGGTCTTGCCGCAGAGGGTCAGTTTCTTCGCCCTGTTACGCTTCCGGCAGTACTCGAAGGCATAGCGCAGGCAGCGCTCAACGCCCTTACGGGTATTGATGGACGTCTGAATGGCGACCTCGTCGGGAGTTCCCTTCTTCAGAAAGCCACCGCTCCCCGCGTAAAGGCCCTCGGTGTTCTCCCGGACCACGACGAAATCCACATCCTCCGGCCTCTTCCCCTTCAGGGGGCAGTCCACTCCGGGGTACAGCTTGACGGGGCGAAGGTTGATGTACTGGTCGAGGGTAAAACGCAAGTGGAGCAGGATACCCTTCTCCAGTATGCCCGGCTTGACGTCGGGGTGGCCAATGGCGCCAAGATAGATGGCGTCGAACTTCTTGAGTTCCTCGACGGCATTGTCGGGCAGGACCTCCCCCGTGGTCAGGTAGTGTTCCCCACCCCAGGGAAAAGTGACCGTTTCATAGGCGAAGTTGAATTTACAGGCAACGGCCTCCAGGACCTTGAGGCCCTGGGCGATCTGCTCGGGGCCCGTACCGTCTCCGGGAATAACGGCGATGCGATGCATTAACCAAGCCTCCTGTACCTATCATAGTATCGTTATTCTTCGATACTATTCGCCCCCAGCATACCCAACTCCTATCGCGAATGACACAAAATAGCCCCGGAGCAGTCGTTTCGGGGACCGATACGCGGCACACACTAGCCCTAAGGAGGGATGACGCGTGCGGACGATCCACTTTGATCTGGGGCCCGAGGTGGAAGCGCGCGACTTCGTCCGGTTGGCACGGGCGTTGCCGCTGGTGGAGCCGGAAGACCGCCTGGAAATAACAATGGAAGCTGCCGACGTCCACCAGGCCGGCCGCGTGTTCACCATGCTGCGTGAAAACGGTTTCGACTTCCAGCCCAAGGGGAGCCATGAGGGCTTGCTCTATAAGGTTTCGGCCTGGCGAAGAGCCGTTCATTAAAACCAAACCGCGTCGCGGTTAAATGCCTGCCACGGTCCCGATTTCAGTTCCCGCTTTACTCGCCTCGTTCTTGGGGGCCCAAACTCTCCAGTTTTACCCTTGTCCCTACCGACAGGGCGAAGAAGGGACGCAGCCTTTCCCATGCCGACCCGGCGGGGACGGCGATCTCCAGGGTATCCGCCGACCCGGTGGTGAGCATAGGCTCACCGTACCGCCCGCCGCTGTAAGAGGGGTGGTAGGGCAGGTCAAGGGTGCCCCCGCCGGACGAGAGCCGGTAGGCTCCGGCGCCGGGAACGGGAGGGATGTTGGTTACAACGTTGCCGAAGCGGTCGATGTGCACGACCTCCCCTTCCCTTCCGCACCTGTGGAAGCGAAGGACGGTTCCGGGCTCGCTGGGCCTGCCGAGGGATGCCGGGTCCGCGCCAGCGGCCAGGCGGGCGGCGGCCGGGGCGAAAACATCGCGCCCTTCGAAGGTGCGGCAGGCCTCGAGGGAACGTGGAAGGGCCCAGGCGGAGGTCAGGCCGTCGTCCTCGGCGGCCGGCAGGAGCAGACCATTGTCCGGCCCGACAAAGAGGTACCGCCGGGTGCGGATGACCAGCGCCTGGCGGTCACCGCCCACCCCCGGGTCTACAACGGCGCAGAAAACAGCACCCGGCGGGAAATGGCGGTAGGAAGCGAAGAGCAGCCAGGCCCCATCCCGGACGTCCTGCGGCGCTATGTCGTGCGCCAGGTCAATGACCGGGCAGCCGGGGGCCAAACGGGCGATGACCCCTTTAAGAATGCCCACATAATGGCTGAATCCGAAGTCGGTCAGCAGGACGATCACCGGAGGTCACGCGGGCCGGCCCCGCCTCCTTGCCCGCTTTCCCCAACAACATGGTAAAGCATACGTTGCGGTCCGGGGCGCGTGTCTCCGATACGGTAGGCATTTTTCAGAGCGGCTGCCGCCTCGCCGGGGCGGACCGGGTCATTGACATGCATCACGGCCAAGGCCTCGTAGGCGTCCACGGGGTCGCCGATCTTCTTGCGCAGGACCACACCGACCGCCGGGTCGATGGACGCCTCCTTGGTCAACCGGCCGGCGCCGAGGAGCATGGCCGCCCTACCGACGGCGGCTGCGTCAATCGCCTGTACGAACCCGGCGGCCGGAGAAGGAACTTCGATCCGCCGGCGGGCCCGGGGCAGCCGTCCGGGATCGTCCACGATGGATACGTCACCCCCCTGGGCGGCCACCCACTCCCGGAAGCGGGCCAGGGCCTTTCCTCCCGCCAACAGGCCTTCCAGGGTCTCGCACGCCCTCCCGGTATCCGGAGCCAGGCGTCCCAGGACGAGCATATGCGAGGCGACGAGAAGGCAGAGTTCACGCAGGTCGGCCGGTCCCTCGCCGCGCAGGACGGCCAGGGCTTCGGCCACCTCCAGGGCGTTGCCCACGGCCCGGCCGAGGGGCTGGTCCATGTTGGTGATCAGGGCCGTGACGGCCAGCCCTTGGGACTGCCCGATGCCCACCATTGCCCGCGCCAGTTCCAGGGCGTCTTCGGCCTGCCGCATGAAGGCGCCGCTGCCGGCCTTGACGTCGAGGACGACGGCGTTCGCGCCGGAGGCGATTTTTTTCGACATGACGCTGGCGGCGATCAAAGGGACGCTGTCCACCGTCGCCGTGACATCCCGCAGGGCGTAGAGCTTCTTGTCGGCCGGGGTGAGGTTGCCGGTCTGGGCGACAATGGCGAGTCGGACGGCGCGGGCCTGGGAGACCATCTCTTCCGGCGAGAGCGCGGTCCGGAAGCCGGGGATGGACTCCAGCTTGTCAATCGTGCCGCCCGTGTGTCCCAGGCCACGCCCCGACATCTTCACCACCGTGCCTCCCGCCGCCGCCACCAGAGGGGCCACGACGAGGGTCGTCTTGTCTCCAACGCCGCCCGTGCTGTGCTTGTCCAACTTGATGCCGGGAATGCCGCTCAAATCGGCTCGTTCGCCCGAGTCAACGATGGCGGCCGTAAGGTCGGCCATCTCCCGCACATCCATCCCTTTAAACCATACGGCCATCAGCCAGGCGGCCACCTGGTAGTCGGGGATCTCCTCCCGAACGTAGCCGTCGATGAGGTAGCGGATCTCCTCCGCGGTAAGGGCTTCCCCATTGCGTTTCTTTAAAATGAGGTCATACATCCGCATTCCCTATGACTCCCCTTTCTCCCTGCGGACAACGCTCTTCAGGAAACTCTCCCCGGTGGGCCACCGAAGACCGAAGGCGGCGGCAATCGTGGCCGCCACGTCGGCAAACGTCTCGCGGGTGCCAAGCGCGCGGCCTGCCGGGCGGGTCGGGTTGAAGACCAGCAGCGGCACGTACTCCCGCGAATGATCGGTGCTGGCGGTCGTCGGGTCGCAGCCGTGATCCGCCGTGATGATCAGTAGGTCCCCCGGACGCAGGAGCACCGTGATCCCGGGCAGGGCGGCGTCGAAGGCTTCGAGGGCGGCGGCATAGCCGCGGGGGTCGTTGCGGTGGCCGTACAGCATGTCGAAGTCCACGAGGTTGGCGAAGATCAGGCCGCGGGCGACATCGGCGGCCGCACCGGTGATGGCGCGGAGGCCCTCGTCGTTGTCGGCGGTATGGATGGCCCGGGAGATACCGCGGCCGGCAAAGATGTCGTAGATCTTCCCCACGGCGGTCACAGGCACGCCGGCCTTCGAAAGGGCGTCAAGGACGGTCGGCCCGGTGGGAGGCAGAGAGAAGTCGTGCCGGCGCTCGGTGCGGCGGAAGTTCCCCGGCGCACCGGTGAAGGGGCGGGCGATAACGCGCCCGACGGCGTGTTCGCCCTGCAGAATCTCGCGCGCGATACGGCAGATCCGGTACAACTCGTCCACGGGGATGACGTCTTCGTGGGCCGCGACCTGGAAAACGCTGTCCGCCGAGGTGTAGACGATGGGGTAGCCGGTGCGCAGGTGCTCCTCCCCCAGTTCCTGGATGATCACCGTCCCGGATGCCGGCCGGTTGCCCAGGGTGCGCCGGCCGATGAGCCTCTCGAACTCGCCGATAACCTCCGGGGGGAAGCCCTCGGGATAGACAGGGAACGGGCGGTCCAGGATCAGTCCGGCCAGTTCCCAGTGGCCGGTGGTCGTGTCCTTGCCGGGGGATCGCTCCGCCATCCGCCCCCACGACGCCCGGGGTGTGAAAGCCGGGGGGACGCCGTCGAGCCGGATGACGTTTCCCAGGCCCATTGCGGCCAGGTGAGGGAGTTTCAGCCCTCCGACGGCTGCCGCGGTATGGCCCAGGGTGTTGCTGCCGGCATCGCCGTAAGCCGCGGCGTCGGGCAGGGCGCCGCACCCGACGCTGTCCAGGACGATAAGAAAGACCCGATCAACTGTCGTCAAAAAAGCCGTCGCCTCCGTTAGGACTTTCTAGATAACGTTCCCGGCATGGTTGTCCCCCTTACGCCCGCGGATGGGACGCGTCGTAGACCCGGCGCAGCTTGGCGGTGGTCAGGTGGGTGTAGATCTGCGTCGTTACGATGTCGGCGTGGCCTAGAAGTTCCTGCACGACGCGGAGATCGGCGCCGTTGTCCAGGAGATGCGTGGCGAACGAGTGCCGCAGGGTATGGGGGGTAACCGCCTTGGCGATCCCGGCGGCGCGGGCGTAGCGCGCGACCAGCTTCCAGACCGTCTGGCGGGTTAAGGGGCGTCCACGGCGGTTCACAAAGAGCACCCCGCTGCGGCGCCCGGCCAGGGCGGGGCGTATGCCCTGGAGGTAAACGCCGAGCCAGTGCGCGGCCATAGAACCGAGCGGAACGATGCGCTCGCGGCTGCCCTTGCCGAGACAGCGAACGAACAGCTTCTCCAGGTCAACGTCGCGGACCTGCAGGCCCGTCAGTTCCGAGACACGCAGCCCGCAAGCGTACAGGGTCTCCAGGATCGCGCGGTCCCGCACGCCGAGAGGCGACTCTGAGCCTGGAGCGGCCAGCAGCCGCTCCACCTCGGTGACGGTGAGGACCCCGGGCAGGTGCTGTGCCGGGCGCGGGGATACGATTTCGGAAGCCGGATCCGCGGGAAGGAAGCCTTCGTCGGCCAGGAAACGCATAAGGGTTTTGATAGCCGAAAGGTGGCGGGAGATGGTCGCCGGGGCCCGGGCCGCGTTCTGCAGCTCAATGAGGTAGGCCGTGATGTGGCCCCTGGTAACGTCCTTGAATCCCGCCACTCCGCGCCGGTGGAGGTAGGAGATGAACTGCTTGAGGTCGGTGGCGTAGGCCCGCCGCGTGTTGGCCGCCAGACCTTTCTCGACCTGCAGGAAGTCCAGGAAGCTGTCAAGCGCGGTCAGCATCTTCGTCTCCGTCCGTTGATGATACTTATCCCTTCGCCCCGCAGGAAGAAAATCCTACCTGGTGCCGCGGTAGTAATCTTTAAAGAACTCGATGATGCCTCCCCAGGGGGTCGTTTCAGCGGTGGGGCCGAGGGCGGGGTCGGCCCCACCGCCCGCGGTGGTGGAGAGGATGCCGTAGAGCTGAGTGCACAGGACGGTGATGATGATAAACAACAGGAGCAGGCGGAAGGCAAATAAAAGCTTGTGTTTCAGGGACGAGACGATAAAAAGGACCAGCGGCCGTTCCATTTTTCCCCGCACCTCCCTCCTTCAATCGCCGACAAGAGCCAAAACGGCCTCCAAGAGGTACGGGCTCAGGTAGGCTTCGATCAGCCCCGAGCCGGCGGCAATGGCCAGGCAGGCCGCCGCCAGGCCGGTATAACGGACGAGGTTGGCCCAGATGTTGACCTGGGGATTAAAGCCGCGACGGATAAGGAGAATGGAGAATGAAAGAGAAGCCGCGGCGGCGATGACGATGGCCGGGATCAGTATCAGGTTCTGTGGCAGCAACGCCGCGGCGGCGAGCAGCACCCCCTGCCAGCCGCGATCCTCGATCAGCAGCAAAACGGCGAAACCGAGGGCGAAACCGCGTACGAAGAGGAGCCCCAGCATGACGGGGATGCCGATCACCGACAACCCGGACAGGTATATCGCTCCGAAAAGCATCAGGTTATTGACCGTCGACGTGCGGAGGACGGCGCCGCTGTCAATCTCAAAGCCGGCAGGGTGAGTGAACAGGCCCCTGATGTAGGCCTCCAGTTCGCCGACCTGTTCGCGGTGGAGGCCGCAGGCCGACCAGATGCCGGTGGCCAGGCCGGCAGCGAACACGACGACGACTACCAGGTAGAGCGCCCAGTTGCGCTTGAGCGAAGCCTGCCAGAACCGGCGCGCCGTCAGCATCCTGATCCTCCTCCCGGCCCGTCCTAATTAGAAATCTATGGACGGGCAGAGGGGGATATGCCTTCGGGAACGGCGAAAGGGACAGGCAAGATCATTGCAGCGGCGGAAGACGGCCGGCGAGAGCGCGGGCCGCCAGGACGGCCGCAGCACCCGCGGCCAGGAAAAAGGCGGGCTCGGTGTCCGGGCCCCGGCCCATGGTGGTGACCTTGAGGTTCAGGTCCCGCATGGCATCCAGGGCGACATCGCCGGGAACGGTAACCAGGCGGTGGCGCTCGGCGAGGCCGGCTTCCGCCGCCTGACGCCGGATGAGGGAAGCCTGGTCGGGCGGAAGATCGGGCAGGGCGACGTAGCATGGCGCCAGGGCCACCCGCCCCAGGGCGGTCCGGGTATGGTGGGACAGCCCCCGGTGGCGGGAGCGCGGGTCGGCAAAGCCGATCCGCGGAATGGCGATCGCCAGGCCGCCCAGGGTCTGAACGGCGTTGACCAGCTGCCCTTGCTCCAGGGCGGTGCAGCCGAAAGGCGACCCGGTCCCGACGACCCCCGGCCCCATCGCGACAATGGCAGCATCGGCTCCGTTGGCCATGGCGGCCAGCAGCCCGGAGTAGATATTCACGGCCTCCAGGTCGCCACCGAAAGCATGGCCGCAGGTGACGGTAAAGTCCAGGACCCCGGTTTCCCGCAACTCCCGGACGAGACGGCTGAATGCTATGGGCAACGCTCCGCCATCGGTCATAACATAGGCGAGGCGCGCCGCCGGCGCCTGGCGGCGCAAGGCGGCGGCCGAAGGACCCAGTTGGCTGTGCAGGCTGCCGACTAAGACCGGCATGCCGTCCAGCGTGGTCAGGCCGCGGATGGCGTCGGCGAGGGGACTGTCATCTTCCTCGGCGGCGAGCACCTTCAGCTGTCCCGGAGCGTAACGGAGTTTCATGATATGCCCCGCCTCCGGGACCTCGGTCCCCGTAATGTTCAAGTTGGCGACCACGAAATGGTAGCCGCCCGTCCCCAGGTCTTTATGAACTGCGGTGGTGTTCAGAATTACCTCGTCCCCGGCGGCCACGGGGCCGGTTAACTCTTCATAGCAAACGGCCTTCTCTTCTTTACCGTCAACGTTAACGAGAATCTCGGTAAGTCCGGGGCGCTGACCCAGAAGCCGGGCCACGTGCCCCCGCCGCAGGCGGATATAAATGACCATCACTCCCGTATGAAGCGGTTATCCAAACGTGTTCTTCTCAGCTTCCATGTTACCCGCGGGGGCTCGAAAATCCTTCCTGCGATGGGGCCAGACCGGGCGGACGGCGGCAATTGCTCTCCCGGCGGCCGGGCGTGCTATACTGGTGTAGTAATTATTGCTGGGAGCGATGAGACTTTGCCTTTTGATGGTCTTGTGCTCGCCGCCGTGCGCGCCGAACTGGCCGGGGCCCTCACCGGCGGACGTATCGAACGTGTGCAGCAGCCGGCGGAACACTATATCGTCCTCACGGTGCACAGGCACAAACGCCACCGCCTGCTGATCTCCGCTCACCCGGAGGAGGCACGGGTACACATGACCGCGCACGGCACGGTTTCCCCGCCACGGTTACCGGTTTTTGCCGCCGTGCTGCGCAAGTACCTGGAAGGCGGCCGGATGGTGTCTATCAAGCAGCCGGGGTTCGAACGCGTTATCGAAGTGGTCGTAAGAGGGCGCGATGCTTTGGGGCAGGAGGCCAATATCCTGCTGATCGGGGAGTTTATGGGAAAGCATTCCAATATCCTGCTCGTGGACCCCGGTTCAGGGAGAATTCTGGACGGTATTCGTCGCTATACGCATGCCGTAAGCCGTCACCGGGAGGTGCTGCCTGGTGCTCCGTATATCCCCCCGCCCCGCACCAAGCGCGACCCCCTGGAGCTGGATGAGGAAGGCCTTACGGCCGAGTTGCTCGCCCTTCCCCTGGAAAGCGGCATTGCCCGCGCTTTACAGGCACGCCTCGAGGGACTGAGTCTGGTCGCTGCCCGGGAGGTTGCCCACCGGGCGGGATTGGCCGCCGAAACCACGGTGGGCGAGTGCGGCGCCTACGACTTCGCCCGTCTGTGGTCAACGCTGCGCGATGTGTTCGCCGGCGCCCGGGACGGCGCCCTGTCCCCCTGCCTGGCCCTGGACCGCGCAGGCGAGCCGTATGACTTCTCGGCAATATCCCTGACCCACCTATCGGACGAGGTGAGCCTGGAAAGCGGCGGTATGAACGATATCCTGGACCGCTTCTACACACACCACCGGGAACGGCAAAGGCTGGAAGGCCTGCGCCGCGCCATCATGAGCATCGTCGCCCGTGAGCGCCGGCGGGTGGAGAAGCGCCTGGCCCACTGCCGGAAGAACCTGGCCACGGCGGCACGTTTTGAAGAATGGCGACGTTACGGCGATCTCCTGATCGCCAACCTGCACGCCGTGCCGCCCAACGCCGAAACCATCACCCTCAACGAGTTTGAGACCGGCAAACCGGTGGCCATCGCGCTTGACCCCAAGCTGAGTCCGGCAGCCAACGCACAGGCGTATTTCCGCCGCTTTCAGAAGCAAAAGGCCACCGCGGCGCGCGCGGCCGCTGAGGAAGAAAGACTGTCGGCGGAACTGGAGTATCTGGCGGGGGTCGAGACCGCCCTCATGCAGGCGGAGAACAGCGCCGACCTGGGGGATATCCGTGAGGAACTGGTGGCGCAGGGCTACCTTTCGGCGCCCGCCCCAGGGAAAAAACGGGTGCCGGCCCGGGAAGCCGCCCCCGCTCCTCTCACCTTCAAGGCCCCGGACGGGACGACGATCCTCGTCGGCAAGAACAACCGGCAGAACGACTACGTCACCTTCCGCGTCGCCCGCGAGGACGACCTCTGGCTTCATGCCCGGGGCATCCCCGGGGCGCACGTCATCGTCCGCACGGCGGGCCGGGCGGTCTCACCCGAGGCGCTGGAGGCGGCCGCGTCTTTGGCCGCCTATTACAGCCGGAGCCGGCAGGCCGGGAGCGTGCCGGTGGACGTCACCCTTCGGCGGCACGTGAAGAAGCCCCGCGGCGCCCGCCCGGGGTTCGTGATCTACCGCGAGGAGCGAACCGTTATGGCCCGCCCCGCCCGCCCGTCATAGGATGATACTCTTTCTACAGACCGGTCGCGGTCCGCGTAAGCATCTCGACTTCCTTACAGAGCCACGGGCCGTAACCGGCCATCCTGACGCGGCGCCACCGCTCCGGAGCCGTCGGCGACTGTATGGCGAGGAAGGCATCCTCCGCGGTTCCCTGGTCAAGGTAAAGAATTACGTCGCCGTGGGGCCAGGCGTTCTGACCCGCCGCCGGCGTAAAGGGCCGGCAGAAAAACCGTACCCGGCAGCCGGACGTCGGCGCGTCATCGGCCGCCGTTTTCTCAACGGCCGGCAGCTCGTTCGCGGTACACTCCTGCGCTTCGCCCCAAAATCCACGGGAGGCAAGGAAAAGGAGTTCCGGTAGGTGGTGAGCGAGGGGGGTGTCGTCAGACCCGGGCAGGTTGACCGTCAGGCCGTGGCGCTGGACGAGGATACCCCGCAGGCTGCCGCCCTGTTCGGGCTCTTCGGTCACCGCGGGCTCAGCCGCCGCCGGGGAAGAAGCCCGCGGAGCGCCCGAAGCGCACGCGGCTAGGGCCAGCACGCCGGCCGCGAGGACGGCGGCAAGCAGCCGTAGAGGAACTCCGCCCCGCACCTTACGCGTCCCCTTCCTCCGGTACGATGCAGATGAAGACCAGGTCTTTCTCCCCCGTATTCATAAACTGGTGTTCGGCATTCCCCGGGATGAAGGCGATCGAGCCGCGCTCGACCTGGTGTTCCTTGCCGTCCAAGAAGAGCACGCCCCGGCCGTCCAAGACGTAGTTGATGTGCGGCCAGGAATGGCGGTGCCGGGGGGTAAAACCTTCTTTACCCAGAGTGAAGGTGCGCATCACCCACCCGGTCCACCCCTCCCGGGGGCCTATCAGGGCCTTCTTAACCACGTTGCGTATCCCGCGCCCTTCAATGACCGTCCCCTTGACTTCTTTTTCGTGACCGACAAACAAGCTGCTCCCTCCCCTTTTGGAATCCATCTGCTTTGAAGGTATAACACACTCGACGGCACGCACCACCGGGCGGCCCCTGACATCCTTGACAACACCGGGATCACCGGCCGCCGGCCGCTCGTCGGCCTGCCCAGGTCAACCTGCAGTGCTATCGTAACCATGGCTTGCCTTATTGTCAAACCGCGGGGAGACGGACGGTTACGCGGCGGCGCCGATGGCATTGCAGGCGTATTTGAGCGGGCGTCAGAAACCGCTTCGAAGGAGGATTAGAAAAGACAAAGGAGCGGAAAGGGGCGCGCGGCACTTGCGGTATCAGGGATGGTTGCTACAGTTGCTCGGGGGCCTGTTGCTTTGCGTATCGGCCTGCGGGTGCTCGCTCGGCCAGGAGAGAAGTCTTGCTATCGCCAAAGCGTTTCTGGTCGCGCACGGGATGGAGGTCGTACGGGAGCCGGAGCGCCCCGTAGTGCAAAAGGTTGAGGCCAAGAAACTGCACCCCATGCAGGTCGCGGCCTGGGACTTGCAGCAAAAGCATTTCGGCACCCGGCTGGCGGACTACGAAGGCCGGGAGGTACATTATTGCACCTTCATCGTCCGGTGGCACCCGATCATTTCCCGCTGCGCGGCCGAGGGTGTCCAGGAAGCCCAGGTCACGGTCTGGGTCACCGACGGGAAGGTTATCGGGGGCATCAGCATGCCCGTCGGCCCGCGAGGCGAGGTTTATACCGGCCTGGGTTACCCGTTGCTCGGCCCGTGACGACACAACCGCCCGCCGCTCACATGGAAACCTTGCGGCTCCCGGGCTTGACCGGAACGCCTCCGGCGGCGCAGAGGGGGCATCCCTCCGGCGTGAAGGTGGCAATGCTGGTGGTGAGAAGGGCTGTCAGGGGAACGCCGAAATCGACCCGCCCGCCGCTGCGGTCGACGATCACCCCCACGCCCTCGGCCTCACCGCCCGCGTCGCGTACCAGGTCTATCACCTCCCGCACCGAGCCGCCGGTGGTGATCACGTCTTCCACGACCAGGACCCTCTGGCCGCGCTCCACGGTAAAACCACGCCGGAGGGCCATTCTCCCGTTGGCGTCGCGCTCCGCGAAAAGACAGGGCGTATCGAGGGCGCGGGCCACCTCGTGGGCGATGATCACCCCGCCCAGGGCCGGGCCGACGACCAGGTCAATCCCGTGATCGGCGTACGAGGCGGCCAGGGCGCGGCCGAGGGCCTCGGCATAGCGCGGGTGCTTGAGGACCTGGGCGCACTGGATGTATTGCGCGCTGTGCCGCCCCGAAGTCAACAGGAAGTGACCGCTCAGGAGCGCCCCGCTGGCCTCCAGCATTCTCCGGACATCGTCCTCGGATAGGCGTGTAAGCATATCGGTCCTCTCCTTCCCCGTTCATCCGTGAACGCCCGCCGGAAAGGCCGGCGTTGACATCAGTTCAGTCCGCCCATCTCCGCCACGATCCGCCTGGCGGCGTTGACCGGATCCGGGGCGCCGGTGATCGGCCGCCCGATAACGAGGTAGTCGGCCCCGGCCGACACGGCGGCGGCGGGGGTGGCAACGCGGCGCTGATCCCCGGCGGCTTCACCGGCCGGACGGACGCCGGGGGAAACGATACGGAATTGCGGTCCGGTCAGCACGCGGATGGCCGAGGCCTCCCAGGCCGAGGCGACAACCCCGTCCAGGCCGCAGTGCATGGCGAGTTCGGCCCAACGGAGGGCAAGGTTTCGGGCGCCGGTTTCGAAACCGAGTTCCCTGACCGAGGAATCATCCAGGCTGGTCAGGACGGTGACCGCGACCAGCAGCGGGCGGGGCCGTCCAATCCTTCCTGCCTCTTCCGCCGCGGCTTCGGCCGCGGCGCGAAGCATAGCCGCCCCACCCCCGGCGTGTACGTTGAGCATGGCCGCCCCCAGGCCTACCAGGGCCCGCACGGCCTGTCCGACGGTCTGCGGGATGTCGTGCAGCTTTAAATCGAGGAAGACAAACGGCGATCGCTCGGCGATCTCGCTCACGATCCCCGGCCCCTGGCGGTAGAACAGGCGCATGCCGACCTTAAAGCCTCCGACGACATCGCGCAGGCAATCTGCGAGAGCAAGGGCCTCGTCTCTGCCGTCCACGTCAAGGGCCACCAGCAACCGGTCCTTGGGGTGCATACGAACCT
This sequence comes from Thermoanaerobacterales bacterium, assembly GCA_030019475.1. Taxonomy (NCBI): domain Bacteria; kingdom Bacillati; phylum Bacillota; class Clostridia; order Thermoanaerobacterales; species Thermoanaerobacterales bacterium. The sequence continues at coordinate 42,342 of JASEER010000004.1, forward strand.
CCTTGAAAGCCAACGGATTTATCCGTTCAAATGTGGCCCGCCCCGATAAGCTGGCGGATGTCGGGTATTCCTTCGCGCTTCAGGTATTCCTCTATCCCCTGCAGAACGTCCACCGTCGCCTTCGGATTGACGATGTTGGCCGTTCCCACGGCCACCGCGGTGGCGCCCGCCAGGAAGAACTCGACGGCGTCGGCGCCGGTGGTAATTCCGCCCATACCGATGATCGGCAGGCGCACGGCCTTGTAGACCTGCCAGACCGCCCGGAGGGCGATGGGTTTTACGGCGGGGCCCGAAAGCCCGCCGAAGACGCTGGCGAGAATGGGCCGCCGTGTCCGAATGTCGATTGCCGTTCCCAGGACGGTGTTGATCAAGGACAGAGCGTCGGCGCCGGCTTTGGCCACGGCGAGGGCCACGGCTGCGATATCGGTGACGTTGGGGCTTAGTTTGGCGATCACGGGCCGGGATGTGTTCGCCCTAACGGTCCGGATCACCTCCGCGGCCATTTCGGGAACCGTGCCGAAGGCGATCCCACCGGCGCGCACGTTGGGGCAGGAGATATTAACCTCCAGGGCGGCGATCCCGCGGGCCGTCTCGAGGCGGGCGGCCAGCCGGCCGTATTCATCGACCGTCGCCCCGGCGATACTGACGATGAGCGGGGTATCCAGTTCGACCAGCGGCGGTAGTATCTCGGCGACAAAGCGTTCCACGCCGGGGTTCTGCAAACCTACGGCATTAAGCATCCCGGCAGGGGTTTCCGCCACGCGCGGCGGCGGGTTGCCCTCGCGCGCCTCGAGGGTGATGGTCTTGAGAGCGAGGGCTCCCAGACGGTTCAGGTCCACGAAGGGAGCATACTCTGTTCCGAAAGTGCCGGCGGCCGTCATCACCGGGTTTTTCATCCGGATCCCGGCGATCTCGACCGAGAGGTCGGCCTTCATGACCAGGCCACCTCCCTCACCGGAAAGACCGGGCCGTCGGCGCATACCCGGGCATACCCGGTGCCGGAGTCGGATTGCACCCCGGTACTGCAACAAAGGCAGGCCCCCAGGCCGCAGGCCATCCGCTCTTCGAGGGAGACCTCCCCCTCGAGGCGGTACTCACGCATGCGCGTCGCCAGGGCGCGCAGCATGGGGTATGGCCCGGCGGCATAGACGTAGGCGTAGCGGTAGCCGGCGACCAGGGACGCCGTGAAGAGGTCGACCACCGAGCCCCGGTGGCCGGCGGTGCCGTCGTCGGTCGCCAGGCGGCGCTTGAATCCCGGAACGGTCTCCTCCGCGCCCAGCAGGAGGCCTGCCGTGCGGGCGCCCTGGAAGAGGGAACCCTTGATCCCCGCGGCTGCCAGGCGGCGGAGGAGAAAGGCCAGAGGAGCGATGCCGAGGCCCCCCGCCACCAGGGCCACCGGGAGCGCCGGGGCGGGCAGGGTGAAACCACGGCCCAGGGGTCCCAGGACATCGAGGACGCCACCGGGCCGGACCTCGGCCAGGATGGCGGTCCCGCGCCCCACGACCTGGAAGAGGATGGATACGGTACCGCACTCCCGGTCCACGTCATGTACGCCGAAAGGCCGGCGAAGGAGCGGGTCGTGGGTCGATCCGACCCTCAGGTGGACGAACTGTCCGGGCTGTACCGTACGGGCGATCTCCGGGGCGGTGAAGGCCAGGCGGTACACCCCCGGCACCACCGCCGCCTGTTGGACTACAGGCGCCTTGCATAATACGGGCGGCATGCTACTCCCCTTTCAGGTTGCCCTGGAACGCTTTGAGCGGGTACACCTCTCTGCCGGAGCCGGTTGGTCTCCATAGGATACCAACCTTCTAGTGTTTAACATACTCCTGCAGAGGCACGAGACTTACGTCTTCGCCCTGGCGGCGGGACTGGAGGACCTCGATGATCGCCCGCGCCGTGTCGAGCGAGGTCAGGCAGGGGATACCCATCTCGACGGCGGCACGGCGGATGCGAAAGCCGTCCCGTTCGGGGGCCTTCCCCCGCGTCAGGGTGTTAATAACCAGGTGGATCTTGTTGCCGCGGATCAGGTCGACGATATTCGGCGAGCCCTCATGGAGCTTCCGGGCGCGCTTGACTTCAATTCCCACCGACTCGAGGGCGACCGCCGTGCCTTCGGTGGCCAGGACCTCGAAACCCATACTTAAGAGCCGGGACACCACGAATACCGCCTCGTCCTTGTCCTTGTCGGCCACCGTGACGAGGGCCGTCCCCCGCTCCGGGATGTCATAGCCGGCGGCGATGCTTGCCTTGTACAGGGCTTCGGCGTAGTCCGGGGCCACCCCGAGGACCTCGCCCGTCGACTTCATCTCGGGCCCCAGGCTGACATCGACATCCAGGAGTTTGGCGAAAGAGAAGACGGGCGCCTTAACCCCGATCAACCCCTTGTTCAACAGAAGCCCGCTTTGATAGTCCATGCCGGCCAGGCGTTCGCCCAGAAGGATCCGCGTCGCCAGGGACACCATCGGAACCCCCGTGATTTTGCTCAGGTAGGGCACGGTCCGGCTCGAGCGCGGGTTGACTTCGAGGACGTAGAGGTTGCCGTTGTGCTGGACGTACTGGATATTTAAGAGCCCTTTCACGTGTAAAGCCTGGGCCAGGCGTATTGTGTATTCCACCATCTGCTCGTGGGTTTCACGCGGGAGATCTCGCGGCGGGAAGACGGCGATGCTGTCCCCCGAGTGCACGCCGGCGCGCTCGATGTGTTCCATCAGGCCGGGAATAACCACCGTTTCCCCGTCGGAAATGGCGTCGACCTCCAGTTCCTTTCCGAAAAGGTACTTGTCGACCAGAACCGGGTGTTCCGGAGTGACCTTGACCGCCGTGGCCATATAGTTCAGGAGATCCTTCTCGTTATAGACGATTTCCATCGCCCGGCCGCCGAGGACGTACGACGGGCGAACCAGCACCGGGAAGCCGACGCGGGCCGCAATGGCCTGCGCCTCATCCACCGAGTAACCGGTACCCCCCGGCGGACGCGCAACATCAAGCTCGTTGAGCAAGCGGTCAAAGCGCTCGCGGTCCTCCGCGGCGTCGATGTCGTCCACCGACGTCCCGAGGATCTTAAAGCCGGCCTCTTCGACGGCACGCGCCAGGTTAATGGCCGTCTGGCCGCCGAACTGGACGACGACACCTTCGGGTTGCTCGCGGTGCAGCACCTCGATAACATCTTCGGCTACAAGGGGCTCGAAGTAAAGACGGTCGCCGGTGTCGAAATCGGTGGAGACCGTTTCCGGGTTGCAGTTGATGATCACGGCCTCCAGCCCCGCCTCCCGGATGGCCCAGACCGCGTGGACCGAACAGTAGTCGAACTCGATACCCTGTCCGATGCGGATCGGGCCGGAGCCGAGCACCACCACCCGGCGGCGTCCGGTCTCGTGGACCTCGTCCTCATCCTCGTAGGAACTGTAGTAGTAGGGCGTCTCGGCCTCGAACTCGGCGGCGCAGGTATCGACCATCTTATAAACCGGGTGGATGCCGTGGCGGTGGCGGAGAGCACGGATTTCGCCTTCCGTGGTTCCTGTCAGGTCGGCCAGGGTGCGGTCGGACAGACCGAGGCGCTTGGCGGTGCGCAGGTTTTCCGCGTTGAGGCCTTCCAGGCCGCCGGCACGCACCTTTTCCTCCGCCGCCACGATGTTGGCTACCTTGCGGACGAAGAAGGGATCGATGGTGCTGAGGCCGGAAACTTTCTCGACGGGCATCCCCCTGCGCAAGGCCTCGGCCACCAGGAACATCCGCCGGTCGTCCGGCACGGCCAGTGCCCGGCACAGTTCATCCGCGCTGAGGGTGCGCGCTTCGGGCAGTTCCAGGCCGTGCACCCCGATTTCCAGGGAGCGCACGGCCTTCAAAAGGGCCGCCTCCAGTGTGCGGCCGATGGCCATGACCTCCCCGGTGGACTTCATCTGCGTGCCCAGGCGGCGGTTGGCCAGTGCGAACTTATCGAAGGGCCAGCGCGGGAATTTAACGACAACGTAGTCGATCGCCGGCTCGAAACAGGCATACGTCTTCCTAGTGACCGCGTTCTTGATTTCATCCAGGCGTAAGCCCGCCGCGATCTTGGCGGCCACCTTGGCGATAGGGTAGCCGGTGGCCTTGGACGCCAGAGCCGAAGAGCGCGAGACGCGCGGGTTGACCTCGATGACGTAGTACTGGAAGCTGTTGGGGTCCAGGGCGAACTGGACGTTGCAGCCGCCCTCGACGCCCAGGGCGCGGATGATTTTCAGGGAGGCCGAGCGAAGCATCTGGTACTCCCTGTCACTCAAGGTCTGCGTGGGTGCAACGACAATGCTGTCCCCGGTGTGCACGCCCATCGGGTCGATGTTTTCCATGCCGCAGATGGTGATACAGTTGTCAGCCCCGTCCCGCATCACTTCAAATTCGATCTCCTTCCAGCCGATAACGCACCGTTCAACCAGGATCTGGTGGATCAGGCTGGCTTTAAGGCCACGGGTCGCGGTTTCGACCAGTTCTTCCTCGCTGAACACAATGCCGCCGCCGGTGCCTCCCAGGGTATAGGCCGGGCGAACCACGACGGGATAACCAATCCGGCGGGCGAAGGCCAGAGCATCCTCAACCGACTCGACAATCTCGCTTTCCGGGATCGGCTCCCCGATCCCCTGCATCATCGCTTTGAACCGCTCGCGGTCTTCGGCACGACGGATGGTCTCCAGCGGGGTTCCGAGCAGTTCAATCCCGAATTCGTCCAGAATACCGCTCTCGGCGACCTGCTTCCCCAGGTTCAGACCGGTCTGCCCGCCGAGAGTCGGCAGCAGCCCCTGGGGCCTCTCCCGTCGGAGCACGCGGGTGACAAACTCAGGGGTCAGGGGTTCGATGTAAACGCGGTCGGCCATATGGGCGTCGGTCATAATCGTCGCCGGGTTGGAGTTGATCAGGACAACCTCCAACCCCTCTTCGCGCAGCGCCCGGCAAGCCTGCGTGCCCGCGTAATCGAACTCCGCCGCCTGGCCGATGATGATGGGCCCGGAACCGATGACCATAACCTTCTTCAAGTCCTTGCGGACCGGCATCTATTTCTCCTCCTCCCGGGCGATCGCCGTCAGGAATTCCTTGAAAAGGTATTCGGAATCGTGAGGACCGGGCGAGGCTTCAGGGTGGTACTGCACGGCGAAAATCGGCAGCCGGCGGTGCCGCAACCCTTCCACGGTGCCGTCATTCAGGTTCCGGTGCGAGACTTCTAGATCCAACCCCTCAAGGGAGGCCTCGTCGACGGCGAAACCGTGATTGTGGCTCGTAATGTATACCCGGCCGGTGGCGGTATCCTGTACCGGGTGGTTGGCGCCGCGGTGCCCGAATTTCAGCTTGTAAGTCCGCGCTCCAACCGCAAGGGCGATGACCTGGTGGCCCAGGCAGATACCGAAAAGGGGTTTCTTGCCAACCAATCCGCGCACGGTCTCGATAACCCCAACGGCGCGTTCCGGGTCCCCGGGGCCGTTGGAGATGACGACACCGGCCGGGTCTTCAGCCAGGATCTCTTCGGCCGTGGCCGTCGGGGGAACGATGACGATTTCGCATTGATGGTGGGACAGGGAGCGCACGATATTCAGCTTCGCTCCAAGGTTGATCAGAGCCACCCGGGGTCCGGTGCCGGGGACGACGGTACGCTCGGCGTGGGCGACTTCCTGAAGAAGATCCTGGTCGCTGAGCTGGGGGCAGGCTCTGGCCCGGGCGACGAGTTCCTCCGGCGGGACATCCAGGGTGCTGAGTATCCCGCGCATCGTCCCGTAACGGCGCAGGCGGCGTGTCAGGGCGCGGGTATCAACGCCGGTGACGGCCACGATACCCTGTTCCAGCAGTAAGTCCCGCAGGGAGTGCTCGGACCTCCAGTTGCTCGGGTCATCGCATGCCTCGCGCACGACCAAACCGCGAGCGTAGATGCGCGCCGACTCAAAGTCCTCCCGGTTGGTACCGTAATTTCCGATGAGGGGGTAGGTCATCACTACAATCTGGCCGCAGTAGGATGGGTCGGTAAGCACGCCCTCGTAACCCGTCATGCCGGTGTTAAACACGACCTCGCCCCAGGTCTCTCCCGGCGCGGCGAAAGCTTCGCCGGTGAAGACCGTCCCGTCTTCCAGAGCCAAAACCGCCTTGCGCATGTCATCCACCCCTTGTAACCGGCGCGCGGGTGTGTCCCGCATACGCCAAAGTCTGCCATTTGCCTGTCGATAAAGCTGTACCAGACCATATACATCGGCCGTACAACGGCCCGCTCATATCAGATCCCCGTCCCGCATTACGACCTTTCCTCCGACCACCGTCATCACGGGGAGGCCCTTGAGGGTGTATCCGAGAAAGGGCGTATTCCGGCTCTTGCTCCTGAGAGCTTCCGCGCAAACGACCTCGGTACGGTGCGGGTCGATCACCGTCAAGTCGGCGCGTGCTCCGGGCGCCATGGCAGGGGGCTTGATACCCAGGATGCGCGCGGGGTTGACGGTCATCTTGGCAACGGCCGCAGGGATATCCAGGATTCCACTCGCAATGAGTTCGCTGAAAACCAGGCCCACGGCCGTCTCCAACCCGATGATCCCGAAGGGGGCGCGATCAAACTCCACGTCCTTTTCGTGGTCGGCGTGCGGGGCGTGGTCGGTGGCTATAACGTCGATCGTCCCGTCCGCCAGGCCCTCGCGCACGGCGGCGACGTCCTCCGGGCCGCGCAGGGGTGGGTTGACCTTGGCGTTGGTGTCGTAGCCCCGCACAGCCTCGTCGGTCAGGGTAAAGTGATGCGGTGTGGCCTCGGCGGTGACCCGAACCCCCCGGGCCTTTGCCTCTCTTATCAGCCGGACGGTTCCGGCTGAACTGACATGGGCGACGTGCAACGCGCAACCGGTCAGCTGGGCCAGGATAAGGTCCCGGGCGACCATCACTTCCTCCGCCGCGCCCGGAATACCGCGAAGCCCCAGCGCCGTCGCCAGCGGCCCCTCATGCATAACTCCTCCGGCAGCGAGGGCGGGATCCTCGCAGTGGCTGATGATCGGGCGCCCCAGCCTGGCCGCGTACTCCATTGCTCTGCGCATCAGGTGGCCGTCGCTGACCGGCCGCCCGTCGTCAGAAAAAGCGACGGCCCCCGCCGCCGCCGTTTCGGCCATGGGCGCCAGCTGTTCCCCCTTACTCCCGGCGGTCACGGCCGCCACGGGATAAACCCGAGCCAGCCCGGCAGCCGCGGCGCGCTCCTTGATGAAGGTAATAACGCTGGCGCTGTCGGCGACAGGGTCGGTATTGGGCATGCAGGCCACCGAGGTAAACCCGCCGCGGACGGCCGCGGCCGTGCCGCTGGCGATGTCTTCCTTGTATTCGTATCCCGGTTCCCTCAAATGTACGTGCATATCGATCAGGCCGGGGCTTACGAGGTGCCCGGATATGTCGAACACCTGTCCGTCTTCGAATGACAGGTTCGGTCCGACGGCCGCGATACAGCCGTCGGCAACGAGTACGTCACTCGTACGGAGAGTCCCCTTCACCGGGTCGACCACTATTCCCCCGCGCAAAAGAAACCTCATGCCACGGCCCCCTCTCCAAGCAGCAGCAGGTATAATACAGCCATGCGTACGGCCACGCCGTTGGTGACCTGCTCCCTGATTACCGACTGCGGTCCGTCCGCGACCTCGGACGTGATCTCCACGCCGCGGTTCATCGGTCCGGGGTGGAGCAGGAGCGCGTCGGGCTTGGCCAGGGCAAGTCGATCCCGGTTAACGCCCCAAAGCGCGGCATATTCGCGTAGCGACGGCAGGAGTCCCTGCCTCTGGCGTTCCGTCTGAAGCCTCAGGACCATTACCACGTCCGCCCCATCCAGGCACTCGTCAAGGTCCACGCAGACTGTGGCCCCCATCCTCTCCAAGCCCGGGGGGAGCATCGTCGGCGGTCCGCTGACGAAAACCGAAGCCCCCATTGTGGTCAGGCCCCAGATGTTGGAGCGTGCGACGCGGCTGTGCAGGATGTCGCCGACAACGGCCACCCTCAAGCCATCCAGGGACCCCTTCGCCTCCCGGATGGTAAACATGTCCAGGAGGGCTTGGCTCGGGTGTTCGTGCATCCCGTCCCCGGCGTTGATAACGGCGGCCTTCACAAAACGCGACAGGTAAGATGCCGCGCCGCTCATAGGATGGCGCAGGACGACGGCGTCGGCCCCCATCGCCTGGATGGTCCGCGCCGTGTCGGCCAGGCTCTCACCTTTGGTGACACTGGAAGAACCGGCGGAGATGCTCACCGTATCCGCACTCAGGTATTTGGCCGCCAGTTCGAAGGAAGCCCGGGTACGGGTGCTCGGCTCATAGAAAACGGTGGCCACGGTCCGTCCGCGCAGCGGCGGGACCTTTTTGATCTCCCGTGTGATGACCTGCTTCATCGGCCGTGCGGTGTCGAGGATCAGCGTGATCTCTTCGCGCGAAACCCCCTCCAGGCCCAGAAGGTGCCTGAAGGACAGGGGCTTATCGGCTGACAAAAAACCTCCCCCCTTCTTCCGGGGCGGAGGCCGGCAAAAACTCGGCGGTTTGGTCACGCCTTCGTTCCTTTGCCGGCCTCGCGGGACCGAGCTTAAAAGGACGGCCGCTTCGCTTTAGGTTCTTTCCAGGATGAGCACTCTGTCCCGCCCATCCACCTCTTCGATTTCGACTGAAATGACCTCCCGGCGGGACGTGGGAACGTTCTTCCCCGCATAGTCGGCCCGGATAGGCAGCTCCCGGTGCCCCCGGTCGATGAGGGCCGCCAGCTGAATGGAACGCGGCCGCCCGAGGTCCATGATCGCGTCCATCGCCGCCCGGACCGTGCGGCCGGTGAACAGAACGTCGTCGATAAGGATGATGTCCCGGTCGGTGACCGGAAAGGAGACCTCCGTCTGCTGCAGCTGAGGGTGATAGTCGAGGCGCGTCAAGTCGTCTCGATAAAGGGTGATATCCAGATAGCCCACCGGAACCGCAACCCCTTCGATCTCACGTATGCGCAGTGCCAGGCGGTTGGCCAGAGGCACCCCCCGCCGCCGGATGCCGATTAAGGCCACGGATTCCACGCCATGGTTACGCTCAATGATTTCGTGGGCGATACGCGTCAAGGCCCGGGCCATTCCCTGAGCATCGAGTATCTGTGCCTTTTCCTTGAAATCTCCGAATTCCAGCCCGATCACCACCTGTGCATTAAAAAACCTGCTTCAACCACCTCGGTGTCAAAGCAGGCACAGTTCACCCTCGGAGGGGCGCCGTTATGTCCTACCTTCCCGGCCTCTCCGGACCGGGTTAAAGGTGGTTTGTTCTAAAACATTGTATAGGCCTCCGGGCAGGGTGTCAAGAGGCCGCAATCACTGCCGCGACCCTACTGGGAGAGAGTTCGAATCCCCAGGAAAATGAGGGCCACTCCGGCGAGGACGAGGAGCATGCCTTGCGGCGACAGGCGGGCGGCCAGGCCGCAGAGGCCGAGGGCGGTGACCAGCAGGAGCACCGTCGGCCCGACAATGGCCAGGGAGGCGTTGATCTTAACGGCCGTTTCGACGCGTCCGAAGTACAGCATGAGCATCGCCGCCGAAAACTCGATCGAAGCCGAGAGGAAACGCAGGCCGGCCATGCCCCAAACCAGCTTTTCCACCGGGGAATCTCCTCCTTCCATGAAACACCGTTCGTCCCTCCCCTTTCTATATGCCGTCCCGACGCCGCATATGGCAACCGGGGCGGAGGGACAATAGCCTGAGGGGGTCGACTGATGGACGGTAAGCAGCGCCTGGCATTGGCCGCGCTCAGCACGGTACCCTTCGCGATGGTCCTGGGAAACTCCATGCTCATCCCGATCCTGCCCCAGATGCAGCGTTCCCTGGATCTCACATCCCTGCAAACCAGCCTGGTGATCACCCTTTTCTCCGTTCCTGCAGGACTGACCATCCCTTTCTCAGGCTTCCTTTCCGATTGTCTGGGACGGAAAAAGGTTATTATCCCGGCGCTGCTCCTTTACGGCATCGGGGGGCTGGTCGCGGGAGCGGCGGCGCTGATGGAATGGGGGGGCGCCTTTGCAATCATCCTCGTCGGGCGTATTCTGCAGGGAATCGGAGCGGCCGGGACGGCCCCCATCGCCATGGCCCTTACCGGCGACATGTTCCAGGGGCCGGTCCGCAGTAAGGCCCTGGGAGTCATTGAAGCGGCGAACGGCGGAGGAAAGGTGCTCAGCCCCATCCTCGGGTCGGCCCTGGGTTTGTTGTCCTGGTTTGCTCCCTTCTTCGTTTTCCCGGTCATTAACGCCTTTTCGGCCGGGGCGATCTGGCTCGGCGTCAAGGAGCCGGAAGGCTTGCGTACCCGGCGCGGGATACGGGAGTACCTGCGCTCCTTCGCGCAGGTCTTCTCCAAGAAGACCGCGCTGTTACTCACATCCTTCTTCGCCGGGAGTCTGGCCCTTCTGACCCTTTTCGGGCTCCTCTTCTTCCTTTCCGACCACCTGGAGCAACGGTACCGCCTGGACGGCATCCTTAAGGGCCTCGCTCTGGCCGTGCCCGTACTTTTTATGGCGGCTACGGCCTACGGCACCGGCGCGGTTATCAAGCGCCGCGCTCTCCTCATGAAGATCCTTATCGTCAGCGGCATGGGCGTGACGGCCGGGGCCCTGGCTTTGTTCCCCTGCTGCCGCACCACTTTCTTTTTCTTCACTGCAGTGTCCGCCATCGGTATCGGCACCGGACTGGTCCTCCCCTGCCTGAACACCATCATCACCAGCGCCAGCGATGCGGATGAGCGAGGGCTGGTGACCGCGCTTTACGGCGGGGTGCGCTTCCTGGGCGTGGCCGCCGGACCGCCCCTCTTCAGTCTCCTGCTGGGGTTCAGCCTTGAAGCCATGTCATGGGTGACGGCGTCGGCCAGCGCCGTCGCCGCCGTCCTGGCCTTCGCCTTTATCCGCGTCCGCGACATCTCTGCGCAGTCCTCGCCCCAGTCCAGGCGGTAACACCTTCTGGAAATCCTGCATACATTACCCCAAAGCCATCCTGTGGCCGAACTGAAAGGAGTTGGCAGAATGGAAGACTGGCGGGAGATGGTGGCCTTTCCCTTGCCCGGCCGCAGCAGAAAACCCCGCCGGCGCGGCCTGACCATGGTCTTGGACAAGGGTCTTGGGCTGGGCGAGACGAAGGATCTGCTGGAAATCGCGGAGGAACACATCGATTTCATTAAACTGGGGTTTGGTACCTCGGCCCTTTATGCCGACGGCGTCTTGCGTGAGAAAATCGAGCTTGTGCGGCGCTACGGGGTGGATATCTATCCCGGCGGCACCTTTCTCGAAATAGCGGCGGCGCAGGGGAAGCTCGCTCAGTTCCTGTGGCTCGCGCGGGACCTCGGCTTTACGGCCGTTGAGGTTTCGGACGGTACCATTGCCATGGACCCCGCCGACCGGGTAGACGCCATCCGGCGCGCACGGGACCTCGGGTTGACCGTCCTGACCGAGGTGGGGAAAAAGGATCCGCGCGCCACGGTGTCCTCCGCCGAACTGGCGGACCAGGCCCTGAATGATCTCAATGCCGGCGCCGACTGGGTGATCGTGGAGGCGCGCGAGTTCGGTAAAAACGTGGTTATCTACGATCAGGCCGGCCGTCTAAAACCGGGCGTCCTGGAGTCCTTTCTGGGTGTCATCCCTGACAGTACAAAGGTGATCTGGGAGGCGCCCTTGAAGGACCAGCAGCAGGAACTGATCCTGCGTTTCGGGCCGGATGTAAACCTGGGGAATATCCCGCCGCAGGAGATCCTGTCGCTGGAGGCCCTGCGCGTCGGACTGCGGGGCGACACGCTGCGATTCTGTATGTCGCGCCTGGGATAGGATCTCCGGAGGTCTAAAACAGAAGGCCGTCACATACCGTATGTCAGAGGGAGAAAATGAAGAGACAGCCGGAACACGAAAGGCGGAGACAATGACGCCCGAACTGATTCTGACGGCCCTGCTGATTGTCGGGCTGGTGGCCAAATCGAGCCTCATCGCCGCCGCATCCTGTATTCTCCTAATCATCAGACTGGCGAACTTCCAGTCTGTTTTTCATTTCCTGGAGAAACAGGGGCTTGATATCGGGCTGCTCTTTCTCCTGATGACCATCATGGTCCCGCTGGCGAGCGGGAAGGTCGGTGTGATGGAGATTGTAGGCAGCCTGTGTACCCTGACCGGCCTGTTCGCCTTTTTGGGCGGGGCGCTGGCCACGCACCTTAACAGCGAAGGGCTTAAGATGCTGCAGCTCGACCCGGAGATCATCTTCGGGCTAATCATCGGCTCCATTTTCGGCATTGTGTTCCTCGGAGGTATACCCGTGGGGCCGCTGATGGCCGCCGGGATTGCCGCGCTCTTCGCCGAGTTCGCCCGCTATTTCCGTTGAGCTCCCAGGCGGTCCAAAACGGACTGCAATTCACCCGGCAGCGGTGCCTCGAACTCCAGGTAGTTCCCGCTCGAAGGATGAATAAAACCCAGGCGTCCGGCATGCAGGAACTGCCCTGACAGTCCCAGTTCGGCCCTGGCGTGACCGTACTTCAGGTCGGCCACCAGCGGATGGCCGATGTGTGCCAGGTGCACGCGGATCTGGTGCGTCCGCCCGGTCTCCAGGCGGAGGCGCAACAGCGTATACGCACCGTAACGGCCCATAACGCGATAGTGGGTCACGGCCGGCCGGCCGTTGCGCGGGACAACGGCCATGCGCTGACGGTCCCGCGGATGGCGGCCTATAGGCGCCGCGATGGTCCCTTCCTCCACCGTCAAACGGCCGTGTGCCAGGCCGATATACTCCCGGGTGACCGCACGAGCCTTCAACTGGGCGGCCAGCGCGAGGTGGGCGCCGTCATTCTTGGCGACCATGAGCAGGCCCGACGTATCCTTGTCCAGGCGGTGGACAATGCCCGGACGGAGTACGCCGTTAATGCCCGAGAGGTCGCGGCAATGGTAAAGCAGGGCATTGACCAGGGTGCCGCGGTAGTTGCCGACCGCCGGGTGGACGACCATCCCGCGGGGCTTGTTGACCACGATTACGTCCCCGTCCTCATAATAGATGTCCAGCGGAATGGGCTCGGGTCGGATGGAAGGCGCCTCGGGTTCCGGGATCTCGAGTGCCACGATGTCCCCGGCGCGGAGGCGGTATGCCTGGCGCGCCGGAACACCGTTGACGGTCGCCCGGTTCTCACGAATAAGGTGCTGGATACGCGAGCGGGTAAGGTCCGAGTGCTCATTGGCGAGGAAAACGTCCAGTCTGAGCCCCGAGTCCTCTTCATCGGCCTCAAGCCGGCTCAGAACCGTCATGCGCCCGCACCGCCGCGGCCCGAGCCACGAAGGGTGGCCAGGACGATAAGGATCGCTCCAAGGGAGATGTATACATCGGCCAGGTTGAAGACCGGCCAGAAGCGCAAATCAAGAAAGTCGATTACCTGGCCGAGACGCAGCCGGTCGAGAAGGTTGCCGAGCCCCCCGCTCAGTATCAAGGCCAGGGGCAGCCCCAGCCCCAGGTCCAGGAGACGGCGGTGAAAAGCTACAGCAACGGCGATAACAATCAGCGTGACCATGACCAGCGCCGCCCCATGCCCGGGGAAGAGGTTAAAGGCCGCGCCCGGGTTCCGGGCGTGGGTCAGCCAAAGCACCCCGGGGATGAGAGGGACGCTTTCCCCGCGCGTAAGGAAGACTGTTACCGCCCACTTCGTAAGCTGATCCAGGCCGACCAGAGTGAGGACGGCCAGCCAAAAGCGCAATACAGGAGACCTCCCTATGGCGACGTAAGTTAATGGTAGCAGATGGGGATTGGGCGGGTCAACCGGCCATCGCTGACTGGGACTTGGCCCGCGGCAATTTGCCATGCTATAATGAGTGAGTGCGGCTCGTCTGAATACGGGGGTGGATGGGTCCTGGTGGACCTCCCGGTCTTCAAAACCGGTCGCGGGGTGAGAAACCCCGGGTGGGTTCGATTCCCACACACTCCCGCCATATTACAATACAACCGGACATTTATGGTAAGGCAAGGATTCCAGGGGGGCGGTAACCGCCCCCCTTTGTTTGTCCTTTGCAGTGAAACCCGCCCGTACCCCGGCTACCTGCCTTTCCCGCGGGGAGAATCTTAAAACTAATAACGAATATCAATAACACTACGCGGCTTACCAGTGTGTTACTGGTAACCCGCCGGCTAAAAACGCCTTTCCAGGGCCGTGCCCGGGAGGAACTTATGGAATCCGATTTCGCATTTGTTGTTGCCGTAGTGGTTTTGGCCCTGGCCTTTGACTTTATAAACGGCTTTCATGATACGGCCAACTGCGTCGCCACGGCGGTTGCCACCGGGGCCTTGCCCCCCAGGCTTGCCGTGGGAACAGCCGCCGCCTTAAACCTCGTCGGGGCGCTGGCCTTTACCGGGGTGGCGCGCACCGTAGGCGGGGGCATCGCCAACCCGTGGGCTTTGGAACACGGGTTGTACGCGGTGCTCGCCGCCCTTATGGCCGCGATCCTGTGGAACCTGGCCACGTGGTGGCTGGGCCTTCCAAGCAGTTCTTCACACGCCTTGATCGGTTCCCTGGCAGGGGCCGTTCTGGCGGCCGCCGGCTTCGGAGGGTTGCATTTGCGCGGTTTTATGGTCATCGCCGCGGCGCTCCTCTTCACCCCGCCCCTGGCTATGACACTCGGTTTCGGTATGCGGTACCTGATCGGGTTGCTTCCCCTGAGTCCGGATCGACACCGCGCGGAGGCCGTCTTTCGGCGCGTGCAGGTTTTTACCGCCATCGGGCAGTCGTTCAGCCATGGCACAAATGACGCCCAGAAAACAATGGGCATCATTACGCTTGCCCTGGTGGCGGGCGGCCTGCAGGGCGACATGAGTATTCCCCTGTGGGTCAAGGTCTCGGCCGCTTCGGCGATGGGCCTGGGCACGGCCTGCGGGGGCTGGCGGATCATCAGGACCGTCGGCTACAGGATATTCTCCCTCCGACCCCGTAGCGGCGTGTCGGCCGACCTGGCCAGCGTCGCCACCATCATGGGGGCGACGCTGGGCGGACTGCCGGTCAGTACCACACACGTCGTTTCCTCGGCGATCGTCGGCGTGGGCGTTGCCGGGCGCCCGTCGGACGTCAGGTGGCACACCATGAAAATGATTGTGAGCGCCTGGATTATTACCCTTCCCGCCACCGCCGTGCTGGCCGCGGTTATTTACACCCTTATCGCCCGGCCCCGGCATTTTTAACAGCAAGAGGATACCCCGCGGGGGTATCCCTTTCTGCTTCGTCTATCCTGCTTACTCCACCGTGAGCGGGGGTGCTCGTGCCGCCTAGACCTCCATAATAATCGGAAGGATCATCGGGCGCCGCCCGGTCTTTTCGTAGAGGAACTTGCTGAGTGTGTCACGGGTTTCCGACTTGATCGTCGCCCATTCCGTGATCTTACGCTGCATGCACTGGTCCAGCGTAGCCCGCACGCGTTCCCGGGCCTCGTCCATCAGGTGTTCCGACTCGCGCACGTAAACGAAGCCGCGCGAGACGATGTCCGGACCGGCGAGAACCATTCCGTTCTCGATGTCGATGGTCACTACCACGATCAGGATACCGTCCTGGGCCAGCTGTTTGCGGTCGCGCAGGACAATGTTACCCACGTCGCCCACGCCCAAACCGTCTACCAGAACGCGACCGGCGGTCACGCGCCCGGCGACGCGCCCTGCCTTGCGGGTGAATTCGAGAACCATGCCGTTCTCCGGGACAAAGACGTTCTCCGCAGGCACCCCCATCTCCCGGGCCAGTTCGGCGTGCTTCTTCAGCATGCGGTACTCGCCGTGAACCGGTACAAAGAACTTCGGGCGGACGAGGCTGATCATCAGCTTAAGCTCCTGCTGGCTCGGATGCCCGGAAACGTGGATGCCCGACGCCGGCTCGTAGTACACGTTCGCCCCACGCCGGAAGAGGTGGTCGATAACGCGGGCCACCAGCTTCTCGTTCCCGGGGATGGGCGAGGCGGAAATAATGATCGAATCCCCCGGGACAATCTCCACCTGCCGGTGATCGCTGAGGGCCATCCGTGTCAGGGCGGACATCGGCTCACCCTGGCTGCCGGTCGTCAAGAGAACCACCTGGCTACGCGGCAGGCGATTGGCCTCCTCCAGTTCGACCAATGTCCCCGGCGGGATCTGTAAGTAGCCCAGCTCGTGGGCGATATTCACGACGTTGACCATGCTCCGCCCGACCACGGCCACCTTGCGGTTATACTTATGTGCCGTGGTAATCGCCTGCTGCAGCCGGTGAACGTTGGAGGCAAAGGTGGCGACCAGGATACGCTCCTTCGCCGTGCCGAAGACCTGATCAAACATCGCCCCCACGGCGCTCTCGGACTCGGTATAGCCCGGGCGCTCCACGTTGGTGCTGTCCGAAAGAAGAACCAAGACGCCCCTTTCACCCACCTGAGAAAAACGGTGCAGATCGGTGATCTGGCCGTCCACGGGGGTGTAGTCGATCTTGAAGTCTCCGGTGTGCACCACCGTGCCTATCGGGGTGTTAATAACCATCGCCACCGCATCCGGCACGCTGTGGGAAACGCGGATGAACTCCACGGTAAAGCAACCGATAGAAACGCTCTCCCGCGGTTTGACGGCATGAAGTTCCACCTGCCCTTCAAAGCCCTGCTCTCTAAGCTTGCCTTCCAGGAGACCGAGGGTGAGCCGGGTACCGTACACGGGAATGTTAATCTGCTTCAGGACGTAAGGAAGGCCGCCGATATGGTCTTCATGGCCGTGGGTTAAAACGATCGCCCGCACCCGCTCACGGTTTTCGATAAGGTACGTGACGTCCGGGATGACGATATCAATCCCGAGGAGTTCTTCCTCCGGAAACATAAGACCGGCGTCGATAACCAGGATATCGTTACCATAGCGGATGGCGGTCATGTTTTTGCCGATCTCGCCCAGACCGCCCAATGGGACAATCTGAAGTTTTTGCTCGCGCGTCAGGTATGCACCTCCTGCCGTGCGGGCGTAAAACCATCAGCATGAAACAAGAGGGCACTGCATGTCCTGGATCCGGTCACCATGGGGGAGCCCCGCGGTACTCCGGCGACCCATGGCCACGGCTCTGCCTGGACGCCCTCCGTTCCTGTTGCGGCATCACGCCCGACGCATGATTTTGCTTTTACTGAAACAGCGGTACCCGTCCGTCCTATCAGCTATTGTCAATTATATCGAATAAGCGCATAGGAAACAAGCGGCAGGCTTTTCCCCCCGGCGCGGCCGTACCACGGCTTGTGGCGCAGCCGGACCGGAAGGAATGGAGGTCGAAGGGTCTAAAAAAGCCGGGCGGTAAAGCCTGGCTGTACTGTTATGGGGCAGAAGCCGCTACATTAGCCCCGCTTCCTTGAGGAGCCCGCGGAGGATTTCCTTTTCCTGCTCCGCGGCCTCCACCAAGGGCAGCCGCGGCGGGCCGACGTTGAAACCCAGCAGGTTCAATGCCGCCTTCACGGGAACAGGGTTGGTGGCGATGAACATCCCCTTCATCAATGGGAACAATTCACGATGCAGCTTGGCCGCCAGCACAACGTTGCCGGAACGGAAAGCGTTAACCATCTCCGCCAGGCGGGGCCCCACCAGGTGTGAGACGACACTCACAATACCACGGCCGCCGACCGCCAGTATCGGCAAGGTCATAGCGTCGTCTCCGCTGTAGACGGCGAAGGTCTCGGGCACGCGGCGGATGATCTCCGTCACCTGTTCCAGGCTGCCGCTCGCTTCTTTGACCGCCACGATGTTTGGGACCTCGGCCAGGCGCGCCACGGTGGCCGGCAGCAGGTTGACACCAGTGCGCCCCGGTATGTTATAGAGCATCACCGGCAGGGCGGTGCTTTCGGCGATGGCCCGGAAATGCCGGTAAAGCCCGTCCTGCGATGGCTTGTTATAATACGGGCACACAAGGAGCAGGGCGTCGGCGCCGGCACGTTCGGCGGCCCGGCTCAAGACGATACTCTCCTCGGTGTTGTAACTCCCGGTACCCGCTACCACGACTGCGCGCCCGCCGACCTCCTCCACGACAACCCGAAAGAGTTCTACCTTCTCTTCCGGAGACAGGGTCGGCGATTCCCCGGTGGTACCGCTGACCACCAATCCGTCCGAGCCGTTGTCAACCAGGTGGCGCGCCAGTTTACGTGCCTGGGGAAGGTTCAATCCCCCCCTTTCGTCAAAGGGGGTCACCATGGCCGTTATCACGCGTCCGAAATCAAGGCTCAATGTGGCCGACACCTCCCATATTTAAAGCCCCCCTGCCTATCCGTCCCCGAGATGGAAGGCGCGGTAAAGGGCGCGTATGGCTCGCTCCATATCCTCGCCGGGCACGAGCACCCAGATGGTCGTGTAGGAATCCGACGACTGCAGGATCGGGATGTTTTCGGCGGCGAGCGTACTCACGATACGGCCCATCACGCCGGGCACCCCTGTCATCGCGGCGCCTACGGCGGCCACCTTGGCGCAGTCCGGCCGGACGGACGGGCGAAGCCCCAAACCATCCAGGATGCCTGCGGCCCTCTCCGCCATCGCCTCCCGGACCGTAAATGCCACCAGGTCCGGGTGAACGTTAATCAGGTCCACTGAGATTCCGGCCTCGCCCAGCGCGTTAAACAATGAGGCCGCCGCATTACGCCCCGCGACGGGGACGGAAAACTGTGTGATATTCCGGATGTAGGTAATACCCGTCAGCAAGCGGTCGGTCGTAATGTCGATGGCTCCGGGGAACACTTCCGCGTGACTCGTGATTAGTGTACCCGGAGCGCCGGAGAAGGTCGACTTGACGCGGAGCGGGATATTCTTCTGCATCGCAATCTCGACCGCGCGCGGGTGGATGACCTTCGCTCCCTCTTGCGCCAGCTGGCAGATTTCATTATAAGTAACCTTTTCCAGAAGCCGTGCCTCGCCCACGATCCGGGGATCCGCCGTCATAACCCCGTCGACGTCGGTGTAAATGTCAATCGCCGCGGCATCGAGGGCGACAGCAAGGGCCGCGGCGGTAGTGTCACTACCCCCCCGTCCGAGAGTCGTCACTTCCCCGTCTTCACTAATCCCCTGGAAACCCGCTACCACGGCGATCCGCCCTTCGGCGGCCGCGTTGAGAATGGACCGCGGCTCGACGCGGAGAATGCGTGCCTCGGTGAAGTTTCCGCTCGTGATGATGCCCGCCTGCGCGCCCGTGAGGCTGAAGGCCTCAAGACCGCGCCGGCGCAGGGTCGCGGCCGTGAGCACGGCGGAAATAATCTCCCCGCAGGACAGGAGCAGGTCCTGCTCGCGTCCGGGCAGTTGGTCATCAATATCCCGCACCAGGTTGAGCAGGCTGTCGGTCGCATAAGGATCTCCCAGCCGGCCGATGGCCGAGACAACAACCACGGGGTGGAAGCCCTGCTTAACGGTCTCCAGGACGCGCTCAGCCATCTTAGACCGCAATTCGGGGGTTGCTACCGAGGTGCCCCCGAACTTCAGCACCAGAAACCGCATAGACCCGGAAACCTCCCCCAGTCTCTTTTCCCTTATACCATCCCGTATGCTATAAGGGTTTCAGCAATCTGGACGGCGTTGGTGGCCGCGCCCTTGCGGAGCTGGTCGGCAACAACGAAGAAGTTCAGGCCTTGCTCGGTAGAGTTGTCCCGGCGGATACGGCCCACAAAGACCTCATCACGGTCGCAGGTCTCGACGGGCATGGGATAGCGTTTGGCGGCCGGGTCATCGGCGACAATCACGCCGGGGAACCTCGCCAGCAGATCCCTGGCTTCCGCCGGGGAGAGAGCACGCTTCGTTTCGACGTTTACCGCTTCGGAGTGGCACCGGAAGATAGGTACCCGCACGGTGGTCGCGGTGATCCGGAGTTCGGGATCGTGCAGGATTTTACGGGTCTCGTGCACCATCTTCCACTCTTCCTTGGTATAGTCCAAATCCATAAAGACGTCGATATGCGGTATCAGGTTAAAGGCGATCTGGTAGGGAAAAACCTTCGGGGTGTATTCCTGCCCGTCGAGGATCGCCCGCGTTTGGGCGCGCAACTCTTCGATAGCGGCGGCACCCGCCCCGGAAACGGCCTGATAGGTACTGACGACGATACGTTCGATACCGGCCGCGTCGTAGATCGGCTTCAAGGGAACGACCATGATGATGGTCGAGCAGTTCGGGTTGGCGATAATCCCGTCGTGCCAGCGAACATCTTCGGGGTTTACCTCCGGCACCACCAGGGGGACTTGCGGGTCAAGGCGAAAAGCACTGGAGTTGTCAATCACCACGGCCCCGTTTCGGCGGGCCGTATCGGCGAATTCCTTGCTCGCCGCGCCTCCGGCAAAAAGCGCAATCTCCATACCTTTGAAGGACTCAGGCCTGGTCTCCTCGACGATCAGGTTTTCACCCTGGAAAGCCACCTTCTTCCCCGCCGAGCGGCTGGTGGCCAGCAACCGTAACTGACCGACCGGAAAATTCCGCTCAGCAAGGACTTTCAAGAGTTCCCCGCCCACGGCGCCGGTGGCGCCGACAACACATACGCTACGACCGCGCAAGCACTACCGCCCTCCTCGGATCAATGATATGAAATCAGAACCGGCTGGATCTGGCGCCCGGCAAGGGCCTCCTCGATGGCCGGGATGAGGAGGTCAATCCGTGCCATAAGGGAATTCGGTTTTTCCCGCGGATTATCCTGCCCGAAGGGCACCAGATACAAGTTCTTTGTGTTCAATAACACGCCAAGGTTGCGCGCGTTCAGACCGAGACCGTCATTTGTTGAAATGGCCAGAACCACAGGCCGCTGGTTTCGAAGCTGCGCCTTGATGGCCATCAGGACCGGTCCGTCGGTGATGGCGTTGGCCAGCTTGGCCATGGTGTTCCCGGTGCAGGGCGCGACGACCAGGACATCAAGCAACTTCTGCGGACCAACCGGTTCGGCATCCGTGATCGTGGCAATGGGGTCGCGGCCGGCGATTTGTTTCAGACGCTGAAGCCATGATGCCGCCGTTCCAAACCGTGTGTCGAGTACGGCGACCTCCCGGCTGACGATCGGAATTAACTCCGCCCCCTGGTTGACAAGCTTCTCGATCTCCCCCATAACGGTATGCAGCGTGCAGAATGAGCCCGTCAGCGCCAGACCTATCTTAACGCCCTTCAACGACATGCTGGGCACCCCCCCGTTTCGCGATGCCAGGGGCGTCATTGAGGAGCAGGCGCGCGATAATACGGGCCATAATCTGCCCGGCCGTCTTAGGGGCCACCTTTCCCGGGAGGGACGGGGCCAGCGTGGCCTGGATGCCCAACCTGGCCGCGGCGCCGAAGTCGGTGCCGCCGGGGGCCGAGGCCAGGTCGCAGATATGGACCGCCGGCTTTAGAATTGACAGGGTGTCCTCATCCAGCACCAGGGCGGGGACGGTATTGAAAATAATGTCGGCGCTGCTTATGGCCGGCCGCATGGTTTCAAAGGAACAGGCCGCGTAACCCATCTCTTCCGCCCTTGCACGGGCTGCCGGGTTACGGGCGACCACCGTGACCTTCGCCCCAATGCCCGCCAGCATGCGCGCCAGGGTCATGCCCGTACGGCCGAATCCGAGCACCCAGGAGGCGCTGCCGTGAATGGTGATCGGCGTCGCATCCATTGCCATCTGGATGGCGCCCTCGGCTGAGGGAATGGAATTCCAAATGGCAAATTCATCCAGATTGACCAATTCAATGACACGTAGGTTCAACTGCTCGGCGGCACGGCGCAGAAACGGACGCGCAAACACGCTGAAGACGGGTACGTGTGACGGAATCAGGGCCAAAAGGCTCTTGGAAACCAGCGGCGCATCCCCGTTCAGGACCGGGAGGCGGCCTTCGTCATCGAAACCCGGTAAGGGGATAACGAGGGCGTCGGACTCGTTGAAGGCCACCCTGAGGTCGTCACAGGGCTTCACAGCAGGCGCCTCGGGCGGCAAGGGCAGGCCGTA
The DNA here is from genome assembly GCA_030019475.1 of Thermoanaerobacterales bacterium. Lineage (NCBI taxonomy): Bacteria > Bacillati > Bacillota > Clostridia > Thermoanaerobacterales > Thermoanaerobacterales bacterium. The sequence goes on from JASEER010000004.1 coordinate 64,227, forward strand.
AACGAGAACATCCGCCCCGCGGGCGGCCAGTTCAGCCGCGGCATAGATCCCGCGGTTATCTCCGCCCAGAATGCTGATTCTTAACCCTGCCAGCTCCATCCTTCCACCTCCCCTGGCTTATAGGCCAGTATATGACCGGGCCTTCCGGGGAGGTGCCTGTCAGGCTTGGAGCCGGAACTCTATTCGAATATCAGCTTGTCCAGACCGTATACGATACGGTCAAGACCCATCACCCGGCGGATGGCCAGAATCACGCCGGGCATAAAGGATTCCCGCGTTATCGAATCATGCCGGATGGTCAGCGTCTGACCCTGGCCGCCGAAGAGTACCTCTTGGTGGGCCACAAGGCCGGGCAGGCGGACACTGTGGATACGCAGCCCCCCGCGATATTCGGCCCCGCGCGCCCCGGCGAGCTTCAGTTCCTCCCGGCCGGTGTTGGCGCGGAAGTCTTCGCGCACGGCGGCGATCATCTCGGCCGTCTGCACGGCTGTCCCCGAGGGCGCGTCAATCTTCTGGTCGTGGTGGAGTTCAATGATTTCAACGGTCGGGAAGAACTTTGCCGCCATGGCGGCAAACCGCATCATCAGGACGGCCCCGATAGCAAAATTCGGGGCCACCAGGCCCCCGATACGCCTCTCTTCGGCCAGTCTCATAATGCGTTCCAGGTCCGCCGCCGGCATGCCCGTGGTACCGATTACCGGCCGTACGCCCGCCTCCAGGGCGCAGATAACGTTTTTCGCAACCGCGGTGGGGGCGGTGAAATCCACCATTACGTCGGGCTTAAATTCCTCCAGGAGAGCGCTCAGGTCATCCGCCACCAGGACTCCATTCGGTTCCAACCCGGCGAGCACACCGCAGTCTTCACCAATGTGGGAGACATCCACGGCTCCGACAAGCTCAAGATCCTTTTCCCGCGTAACGGCACGGACGACCTCGCGGCCCATGCGGCCGGAGGCGCCGGATACGACTACTCGAACCAAAACCTCTCTCACCTCCTCGGCCCCGGGGTTAACGTTATTGTTACGCTATCAGTGACAGGCTGTCAAGCCATTTGCCTCCAGCGGTCAGCGGTTGTCCCTAATCACCACCCGCGATCCCGGGTCGCCGTACGGGATGCGGAAAGAGGCCGAAGGGCACCCACTCGACTCCCCGACGGTATAATAGCGCGCCGGTGTCGGGCGGTTGACCCGCACCCGGAAAACATGCTTCTCACTGTTGTCCGTGTTCAACGTTCCACCCCCTCCAACCGGGGCACCACCCTTGGTGCAGAATGTCGACGTTGACCTGGACCCCCTCGGGGTGATTCCGGCGCTCAACGGCGCCGCTGAAGGTAAATACGTCCTGCCCGATATCCGATTCAATAAATCCCCCGGGCACCTCGAACTCGCAGCGGTTTCCCCGGAGCAGTTCAGCAGGATTGAACGGGCGGTCAATGGCCAGTTCATCGCGATAGTCCTGAAACAATTCCCACATAATGGTCTCCAGCCGGCCGTCGGGCCGGGCGACCGGAAGACCGATATCGTCCGCCGCTTCGCGCCGGGAGATCATGTGGTTATGGGCGTACAGTTGTTCAGTAAGGCTGTCGACGATGTGTTGAACATGCTCCGGGGGCGGGGCGTTAACGCGTAAGGAGATGAGCCGCTTCGCAAGGGAACGCACGAGGAGATAATTGCGGTGCACGTTACCCAGCGCCAGGGGGTGAATCAGCGCGGCCAGCCGCAGGAAGACCTGCGCCATATGCTGTTCGCTGGAAAGGCCGGCCTCTTCGCGGGCCAGCGCCAGATAGGAGTATACGTCCTCGACGTTGACCGGGATTCTCGCCGCCGGGTTATGTGGATCCTCCGGGTTGAAGGCGTTTACTACGCTCGGGTCGATCGGCCCCAGTTCCCCCAAGGTTCCCATCACAATTTCATCGGCGCCCAGGCAAATGAGGGTGCCGGCGCTGTAAGCGCGATAAGGAACCAGAACCCCGAAGAACGGAGCGAACTCCCGTATCAGGTGCACAAGGCGCCAGGGGGTTAGGACGTCGCCGCCCCGTGTATACAGGAAAAGGTCGATCCGAGGGGCGGCCGGGCGGGCACGCAGGTGACGGTAGATAACGGGCAGGGCGTCGGGGGCGATACGGGTGGAAATGTTCTCCCGGTCACCGGTGAAATAGCTGACCACCCTGGAATTCCGCAATCGGGCGATCTCTTGGATTAGTTCCCGGCGCTTGGGGTAAGACAAGAAAATGCCTCCCGGCTTTTGGCCTTAGTATGGCCGCCTGGAGGTTAAGGTATCACCGCCTAAAGGGCAAAACGCGAGATGCGGGCCGTAGTCTGGTCAAGGTCGACCACAATGACCTCGCTGCCGATCTTTCGTACGCAGTCCCAGGGCAGCACCAGTTGTTGCCGGTCAAGCCACATGTTCAGGAGATTGGCCCGGCGGGGCAGAATGATAGAATGGATCTGGCCCGTCTCGGGGTCGAGTATCAGGTCCGACTCTCCGACCACGCCGAGGCGTGCCCCGTCAAAGATATTGACGATCTCTTTCCCCACAAGGTCTCTGATCCGCAAGGGTTATTCGCTCCCTTCCGCCGTGTCTTGGGCGCTCTAAACCAGGAAACGACGGCGTAGAACCTGCACAAGCCTCAGAAACAGGGGCTGGACTATGGCAACGGCTATCGCCAGCGTGGCCAGGGGCTCCAGTTCCAGTTTCCCCAGGTGGATACGTGACGGCACCTCAATCTCGAGAAAGGTCAGTAGAAGGACAAGGGAAAGGTAAATTCCGCCCGCGACCCCGATCAGGTTGCCGAGGGCCCTGGAGAAGGGCGATTCACGCGCCCCGGTATCGAGATCCTTGCCGGCGCGGTAGGAGCTGATACGTACGCGCTCGCGCAAGGACCAAAACAGCAGCACGACCACTATGATAGTGAAAAGGAGCACGGTTCCCACTATTCCCACCCCCGTACATGTTTATGGGACAGGGGTCAGGAATATGCCCCGATGGTGGACAGGGATCTTTACATACCCGTGGAACCGAAACCGCCGTCCCCGCGTACGCTTGGGCTGAGCTTCTCCACCCATTCAAGGGCCGCAGTGGCGACGGGGAGAAAGAGGACCTGGGCGATCCGGTCGCCCGGCGTGATGGTGACGGGGTCGGGGCCGAGGTTGATCAGCGGGCAGAGGATCTCCCCCCGGTAGTCGGCGTCGACGACCCCCACGGCGTTGGCCAGGGTGACACCGCGCCGCGCCGCCAAGCCGCTGCGGGGAAAGACAAGGGCCACAAAGGCGCGGGACGGCAACTCTATCGCCAGGCCGGTGGGTACGAGTTCCCTTTCCCCGGGCCCGAGCGTGAGGGGGCTTTCCAGGCAGGCGGCCAAGTCCATTCCGGCCGCCCCGGCCGTGGCATAAGCGGGCTCGGGAACCGTCACGCCGAGCAGGGGCGAAAGCCGTTTGACCCGTACCCTGATGGATGCATCAGACAGATTGAATTCCCCCTACTTCAACCGCCCCAGGGCGGCATGCCAGCCGTCTTCGCCGGTCCAGGGACCGATGGCCGCCAGACACATTTTTTCCGGGCGCAACAGGCGCCGGGCCAGGTCTCGCACCTCTTCCACCGTGACGGCCTGGACCCTGGCCACCACTTCCTCCGGTGACGGGACGCGGCCCAGGTAGAGTTCATACTTGCCCAGCCGGCTCATACGGGCGTTCACGCTCTCAAGGCTTAAGAGGAAGTTGCCCTTGAGCTGGTCCTGGCTGCGTTTAAGCTCTTCGGATGTGATACCGTGCGTGCGGATGTCTTCGATCTCGGCGCAGATAAGGTCCAGGACACGGTCGACGTTCGCGGCGGAAAGGCCTGCATATATGGCAAAGACCCCGGTGTCACGATAGGCGCTATGATAGGAATAGATGCTGTAAACCAGGCCCAGGTCCTCGCGGATACGCTGAAACAACCGGGAACTGATCCCGCCTCCGAGGATCGTGTTGAGCACCTGCAACTGGTAGATACATTCGTGGTTGAGCGCCAGTCCTTGTGTTCCCAGGCAAAGATGAACCTGCTCCGTCTCCTTGTTGCGGCAGATAAAACTCCCATGCCCCACCGGCGTTTTAAGCTCCCGCTCCCGGGCTGTCCCCGAAAGATCGGCGAATACGGGGGACAGGATGGATACGACCCGGGCGTGGTCGATATTCCCGGCCGCGGCGATAACCACCCGCCGGCCGGTGCGATAGTGGCGCCCGTAGAAGTACCGCAAGTCGTCCCGAAGCAGACGCTGAACCACGTCAACGTGCCCGATGATCGGACGTCCAAGGGCATGGCCCTGCCAGAGAGTGGAAGCAAGGACGTCGTGGACGAGTTCGTCCGGCGCGTCCTCGTACATCTTGATCTCCTCGACGATAACGTTCTTCTCGCGTTCAATGTCATCCTGGTTGAAGCATGAGAAAAAGAGCATGTCGGTGAGGATATCCACGGCCAGGGGGAAGTACTCGTCCAACACTTTGGCGTGATAGCAGGTGTATTCCTTGGTAGTGAAGGCGTTAAGCTGGCCCCCGACGGCGTCAAGGGCCTCCGCGATCTCTTTCGCCGTGCGCCGCTCGGTACCCTTAAACAGGACGTGCTCTATAAAGTGTGAAATTCCGCTGACGTCTTCCGGCTCGTCCCTGGAGCCGACAGCGATCCACACACCGATCGAGGCTGAGCGGACGTGCGGAATGTATTCGGTCAGGATCCGTACCCCGTTCTCCAGGGTACTTATCTGCGGCATGGTTTAACCTCCCCACTGAGGAACGTCTATTCGCACCGTCGGAGGAAAATCCTGCCCGATGCGGAGAGGTTTCAAGTTCAGTCCGCAATCAGTTCGGAAACGGTCACCAGTTCATATCCCTTGTCTTTAAGGCTTTCGATGAGTTCCGGCATAGCGGCCGCCGTGGCCTCGGTGGGATGCATAAGGACGATCGCCCCGTTGTGGGCGCGCCCGGTCACGCGGCGGACGATATAAGCACGGTCACGGTGGCGCCAATCCACGGAGTCGACGCTCCATAGGACCGTACGATAGCCGGCCGACTCGGCCGCTTGGAGGACGGCGGGACCGCGCTCGCCGTAAGGAGGTGCGTAAAGCCGCGGCCGCACTCCGAGTATCCTGGTGAGAACATCTTCCGCCCGCCGGATGTCACGCAGGTTGCCGTCCACCGACAGGTGATCCGGGTGCGGATGGGCATACCCATGGCTCCCCACCTCGTGGCCCGCCGCCGAAATCCTGCGGACCATATCGGGAAACTTCTCGGCCCAGCGCCCCGTGATAAAGAAGGTCAGGCGGACGTTTTTCGCAGCGCAGGTCTCAAGAATCAGGGGGAGATACTCTTCTCCCCAGTCAACGTTGACCGTGAGCGCGATCCGTGCCGAGGCCCTGCTCCCCTCGCAGACCGGCTCCTGGACCACGGGGCGCGTGGCATGGTTCAGGGCCAAAAGGTAGCCCCCCACAACCGGGAGGCATATGGCAGCCAGGAGAATAGTCAGCATTTTGCGGCGCACGCATCATCACCTCAAAGAGATGATATGCGTGCATCTCTGGAAAAAAACCTGCCGGGATGTTACCTGTCCCGTCCGCCGCGCATTCTTGGCCTGTGCTCCCTTTCCCTTCGCGGTGCCGGGGCGCCTCCTGCTCCCGGCTGTTCCCCGGCGGCGGCACGTTCCTCCGGGGTCATGGCCTCCTTCTTCGAAAGCTTCAGGCGGCCCTGCTGGTCGTAGCCGATGGCCTTAACGAGGATCTGGTCGCCCTCCTTGACGACGTCCTCGACCGCCCGGATGCGGACAGGCGCCAGCTGCGAGATGTGCACCAGACCCTCCTTGCCGGGAAGTCCGAGAACGCCCGGAATAACCTCCACGAAACATCCGAAATCCGTACACTTGGTAACGCGGCCAAGATAGATCTTCCCGACCTCCACCTCGGCCGTGATGGCCTCAATGATCGAGAGGGCTTTCTTCGCGCTCTCGCCGTCGGGCGCGGTAATGAAGCATCGCCCGTCGTCCTCAATATCGATGTCGGCTCCCGTCTCCTCGGTTATTTTCCGGATAACCTTCCCGCCGGGACCGATGACCTCGCGGATCTTATCCGGGTTGATCACGGTATGCAGTACCCTCGGGGCCAGCGGCGACAGCTCCGGCCGCGGTGCCGGCAGCAACTCGCGGATGCGGTCCAGAATGTAAAGGCGTGCCTGCCGCCCCTGGGCGAGCGCCCGCGAAAGGATTCCCTGCTTTACGCCGGAGATCTTGATATCCATTTGGAGCGCGGTGATGCCCTTGGTGGTGCCGGCCACCTTGAAATCCATGTCGCCCAGGTGATCCTCGATCCCCTGGATGTCGGTGAGGATGGTGAAGTCCTCGCCCTCCATAATGAGGCCCATGGCGATCCCGGCCACCGGAGCCTTGATCGGAACACCGGCATCCATCAGCGCCAGGGTGCTGCCGCAGACGCTGCCCATAGACGTCGACCCGTTGGATGAGAGGACCTCTGAAACGATCCGCAGGGTGTAGGGGAACGTGTCCTCGGGTGGAATCACGGCCTCCAGGGCCCGTTCGGCGAGGGCGCCATGGCCGATCTCCCGCCGGCCGGGAGACCGTATGGGGCGGGTTTCCCCGGTGGAGTAGGACGGGAAGTTATAGTGGTGCATAAAACGCTTTGATTCCTCGGGCGAGAGGTTGTCCAGGATTTGTTCGTCACTGACCGCCCCGAGCGTAACCACCGAAAGGACCTGCGTCTGTCCCCTTTGGAAGAGACCGGACCCGTGCGTCCGGGGAAGAACGCCGGCTTCCACCTTAATCGGGCGGATCTCATCGGTGGCGCGCCCGTCAATGCGCACTTTATCACGCGCGATGAGGGTGCGGAAGACTTCTTTTTCCGCACTGTCGACGATCTCCCGGATCACGGCTTCCTGTTCAGGGAAAGCCTCAAGGGCCTGGGTGCGGAGTTCTTCCTTTACCTTTTCCAGAAGTTCTTCACGCGGCTTCTTTTCCAAACGGTTGTCCCGACAGTAGAGCACGGTCTCCTTGATCCGATCGGCGGCGCCCGGCTTGATCGCCGCCACGAGTTCGGGGTCCGGCTCGACCGTCTCCACCACAAGCTTCTCCTTGGCAAGGCCCGCGGCCAGACACTCGGCGCGGAGGTCTTCTATGAACGCGACAATCCGCTTTATTTCCTCGTGTCCAAAGGCGATGGCCTCAAGGATGACCTCTTCCGGCACCTCGTACGCGCCGCATTCAACCATGTTGACGGCGTCCCGGTGCCCGGCCAGCGTCAAGTGCATATCGGAGTGAACGGACTGTTCCAGGGTCGGATTGATAACCAGGCGCCCGTCGACCCGCCCCACGATGACCCCGCCGACCGGGCCGTTAAAAGGAATATCCGAGACGGCCAGAGCGCATGAGGTGCCGAACAGCGCGGCCACGATGGGCGCGCAATCCTGCTCGACGGAAAGCACCGTATTGACGATATGAACGTCCCGGCGGAACTGCTTCGGAAAGAGCGGGCGAATGGAGCGGTCAATGATGCGCGCCGAAAGAATGGCTTTCTCCCCGGGCCGCCCCTCCCGTTTCAAAAAGCTTCCGGGGATGCGCCCGACAGCGTAATGCCGCTCCTCAAAGTCCACTGTCAGAGGGAAGAAATCCAGGCCTTCGCGCAACTGGGCATGGGTGGCCGTGGAAAGCACCACCGTATCGCCGTACCGGGCCAGAGCCGCGCCGCTGGCCTGTCCCGCCACGCGGCCGATTTCAACCGAAAGCTCGCGTCCCCCGACTATCAGGTCGCGTTTGATAACCTTTTCCGGCGTCATTTGCTGTTCTAAACCTCCTACGTCTTCTCCCTGTTCAAAGCAAAAGTAGGGGTACCTCCCCCTACTTGCGCAGTCCCAGGCGTTCGATCAAAGTCCGATAGCGTTCAAATTCGTTTTCCCGCAGGTAGTTTAGAAGCGCCCTGCGTTGGCCGACCATCTTCAACAGGCCGCGACGGGAATGAAAGTCCTTCTTGTGGCTCTTCAAATGCTCCGTGAGCTGGTTAATGCGCTCCGTGAGGATGGCCACCTGCACCTCCGGGGAACCGGTGTCCTGTTCATGGGTACGAAACTCCTTGATAATGGACTGTTTCTTTTCCGGGGACAGCATGCTTTGATCCTCCAAATTGTTTATTATGAATCGCTGCGGGCCAAGCACGGTGTTGGAGGAACGCCGGGCCTAGCCTGCAGTTCATCACTTCCCAATGACGGTGATCACCACGCGCCGGTCGGACAAGTCCTTGACAACAAGGTCGAAGGGCCGGCCCGAGGCTGCTATAAAGCCCCGAAAGCGGGTGGCGGTAACAATCATGCCCGGGATGCTGGTTGCGGCCGCGACGATATCGTCGACGGTGATTGCCTGTTGCCGCATTTCGCGCAGCCGTTGTTGGGCATGTTCGGTGATAATTATCGGTTTTCCCTTTGAACTCAAGTTTTCACGCCAACCTTTTCCGCCAGAAAAGCAAAGAGGGCGTCGGAAAAGGCGGTACGACTCACGTTACTCTGGCAGGCCGAGGCATAAATCGTCTCCAGTTCCTCCCGCAGGCGTAAAAAGCCTTCGCTAAGACAGATAACGGCAATGTCATCGGTCAGGTGCCGCATCTGCTCTTCCGAGAGTGAAACGGGGCGACCCACCTCTTACCTACCTCCCCCAACCGGGGTCTCATTTGCGTCAGGCACCCGACTCTCAGTGCATGGCACAGCCGGCGGTACACCCGACATATTTTAGCATAGTTGACCGGCGGTGTAAATGTGCCTACTCGGCGTGGACAGCCCGGGCCCGCATAATATCGGCCTCAATCTGCCGGGAAAGCTCTTCCGGTGACGCAAACTTACGCTCGCCGCGGAGCCGGTCACGGAACAACACGCGGATGGATTCCCCGTAAAGGTCGCCGGCGAAATCAAAGACGTGGACCTCGATATTCCTTGTTTTATTCTGCCCCTTGAAGGTCGGGCGCAAACCGATGTTCGCCACTCCAAGGAAGGTCTCGCCGCCGATCAAGACCCTTACCGCGTACACGCCGTCCGGCGGCACAACCAGCCCGGCAGGCATCTCGATGTTGGCGGTGGGGAAACCCAGCAGCCCGCGCCCGCGCTGGTCGCCGCCCACAACCGTACCCTCGATGAAGGGTTCGTAACCCAGGTAACGAGCGGCTTGCCGTACCTTACCTTCAGAAAGCAAACGGCGGATCAGGGTGCTTGAAACCACCTGCCCCTCGATGGTCACCGGAGGAATAACGCACACCTCGAAGCCCATAACCATTCCCAATGATTCCAAAAGAGGCGGATCCCCGGCCCCACGATGCCCGAACGTGTAGTTGTAACCTACGAAAACGCCGTCGACACCCAGTTCATCAACCAGCACGAGGCGGACAAACTCCTCGGGCTGCATCCGTGCGAATTCCAGGTCGAACGGGATGGAAAGAAAAACGTCTATCCCCATGCGGGACATTAGTTCCTGTTTCGTGCCGGGGGAGAGAAGAAGTAACGGAGCGTCCTTGGGCCGCAAAACGGCCACCGGGTGCGGATGAAAGGTGAAAATGCCCGGCACCGATCCGGTCACCCGGCATCGCTGCACCAGCGCCCGAATGAGAGCCTGATGGCCGGCGTGAACACCGTCGAAGTTGCCCAGGCCCAACATCAGGTGCGGATAGTGTGCTTTTAAGGACTGAAATCGGGTGTAGACGTTCATTTCAACCTTGTGTCTCCTTCTCGGCCTTCGGCGGTGATCCACACTGGCTGCAGCCAGACCTTATCTTTATCGTGCCCCTCACGCCATTCGGCCACACCTAACAAGCCATGTGCGTCATGCAGGCGCACGAAGCGCACCGCGCCTTCCGGCCAGTTAACCGCCCCCGGGCGGAAGAGGCGGGCGCCGTTCTTAACGGCGCGCACCGCCGACTCCCGCACAAGAACCACTGGAAAGGCTGCCAGGGCCTTATCTGGCGGCAGCAACCGCCGGGGCAGTGATCCCGCCCGTACATCCTGCGCCACCTGCTCGAGGGTGAGCGTTGTGGCAAGCTTAAAGCCTCCCACCGCCGTGCGTATCAGGAAGGACATGTAGGCCGGAAGCTGCAGAGCGGCGCCGATATCGGCGCAAAGGGTCCGGATATAGGTCCCTTTTGAACAATGCACGTCAAAGACCGCCCGTGGTCGAGGGGTTCCAAGACGCGAAACCCGGATCAACGACAGGCTGTAGATGGTCACACGGCGTGGCGCGCGCTCCACATCCCGGCCTTCACGCGCCAACTCGTACAGCTTGCGCCCCCCCTGTTTGATGGCTGATGTCATGGGAGGGACCTGCTCCAGGGACCCGACAAACCCCGTCAGCACTTGCTCCAAGGCCTCGCCCGTCAAGCGCCCGGCATCGGCCTCCGCCACCGGTTCACCGAAGGCATCCTGGGTGCGCGTCGACAGCCCGAACGTGATTTCGGCGCGATAGCGCTTGTCGGCGGGCTCCAGGAACCGGGCCAGGCGTGTGGTCCGGCCCAGGCAAAGGATGAGCACCCCCGCTGCTCCCGGGTCCAGCGTCCCGGTGTGCCCGATTCTTCTAACGCCGGTCAGGCGCCGGAGGTAGGCGACGGCGTCATGGGATGTCATGCCGGGGGGCTTGAGCAGGTTAAGGATGCCCTCCATTGCCCTCGCTGCCTCCCCCGTCAAGCGTCTCCAGCGCGGCGGCCACGATACCGGCCTCGACCTCATCAATGCTTCCCTCTATCACGGAACCGGCCGCGCGCGGATGACCACCGCCCCCGAAGCACCCGGCCAGGCGGCTGACGTCGACCGCGTGCTTCGAACGGAAGCCCACCTTGACCTTTCCGTCCGCCGTCTCACGAAAGAGGAGGGCGACCTCCACGCCCTCAACCATCCGGGCGTAGTTGATGAGACCGTCCGCATCCTCCTCCCTGGCCTCAACCTGCCGTTCCATCGCCTGCGTAAGGCGCATCCAGGCCAGCCGGCCCAGCCGGCGGGGGTCACTCACCCGCAGGGTTTGGAGCACGGCGGATAACAGCCGCAGGGCGGAAAGGGGCTTCTCATCGTAAATGGCCGTGGCCACCATGGCCGGCGACAGGCCGCATTCAATCAGGCGCGCTACCCGCCGGTGAGTGTCGGCCGTAGTGTTGTCGTACCGGAAACACCCGGTGTCGGTGAGAATCGCTGTGTAAAGGCATACGGCGATTTCCCGGGTGAGTGGTACATTGAGGAGGCCGGCAAGGTCGTAGACGATCTCCCCGACGGCGGATGCCCCGGCGTCGATATAGTTATAATCGCCGAACGGTTGCGTGGAGATGTGATGGTCGATATTAACAACCTGAAGCCCCGGCCTGGATAGTAGCAGCTTGACGGGGTCACCCAGCCGCTCGGGGACCGAGCAGTCCAGCATTATAAACAGGTCGTACTCCCCGGGAGGTACATGCCCGACATGAAAGCGGTCGGCCGCGGGCAAAAAACGGTAGATTAACGGCACCGGGTCGGCACTCACGAGAGTGGGCTGCTGGTCCAGCGCCTCCAGGATAAGGCTCAGACCCAAAACCGACCCGATGCAATCCCCGTCCGGCATGACGTGTCCGGCAATGACCGGCCGTCGCGCCTGCCGCACGACCGCAGCAATGCCCGGGAGGTCGTTAATCATCTCTCTCGCGGTCCACCTTCCTCCCGCTTGCTGATCTCATCGATCAGGGTCGTGAGCCGTATACCCTCACGAATCGAGTCATCAAGCGTGAACGTGACCTCCGGCGCGTAGCGGAGGCGAATGCGGCGCCCCAACTCGGTGCGCACAAACCCCTGCGCACGTTGCAGCGTCCGCAAGGTCTGCTCCTGTTCATCCGGATTTCCAAGGACACTGACGCGAATCTTCGCATAGCGCAAATCGGATGAAACGTCCACAGCGGTAACGGTCGCAAAACCAATGCGAGGATCCTTTAACTGTCGCAGGATTTCCGCCGTTTCGGCCTTAATGACCTCGGCCAGGCGTTCCGGCCGGTATGCCATCCTTATCGCCCCCTGCTTACGACAACTCGCGCCGTACGGTCTCTATCGTGTAGAACTCCAGTTGGTCGCCCTCCTGGATGTCGTTAAAGTTCTCCAGGGTCAGGCCGCATTCATAGCCTTGGGCCACTTCCCTGACATCGTCCTTGAAACGTTTTAAAGATGACAGCTTGCCCTCGTGAACGAGAACGCCGTCGCGAACCACCCGGACATTGGCGTCCCGGGAGATCTTGCCGTCAAGAACATAGCAGCCGGCGATGCTGCCGATCTTCGAGGCCCGGAAGACCTTGCGGACCTCAGCCTGCCCAATGGTCACCTCGCGGTATTCGGGCTCCAGAAGACCGGTCAGGGCGCCCCGGACGTCATTGATGGCGTCGTAGATCACCTGATACAGATGGATATCCACCTTTTCGCGCTCGGCGGCACGCCGGGCGTTAACATCCGGCCGCACGTTGAAGCCGATGACCACCGCATTCGAGGCCGAAGCCAGCATGATGTCGGTTTCTGAAATCGCGCCCACGCCCTGGTGAATGATCTGAACCTTGACCTCGCCGGTGTTGAGCCGCTCAAGGGCCTGGGCGAGCGCCTCCACCGATCCCTGTACGTCCGCTTTCAGAATCAGCGGGAGTTCTTTTACCTCCCCCTCCTGGATGCGCTTGAATACGTCCTCCAGGGACAGGCGCCCGGAGGCACGGAACTCGTCCTGGCGCTTTTTCAGCTGCCGCTTATCCGCGATCTCACGTGCCAGCTTCTCATCGTCGGTGACGAAGAAGGTATCGCCGGCCGCGGGGACCTCGGAAAAACCGAGGACCTCCACCGGCGTGGACGGCCCCGCCTTCTTTACGCGGCGGCCCTTGTAGTCCATCATGGCACGCACACGGGCGAAGCAGCTTCCGGCGACCAGGGCGTCGCCGCTCTTTAGTGTGCCGTTCTGGACCAGGACGGTGGCCACGGGACCGCGACCTTTATCCAGGCGGGATTCTATTATCGTCCCCCGCGCCGGCCGGTTGGGATTGGCGCGCAGCTCGGACATTTCGGCGACTAAGAGTACCATCTCCAAAAGATCCCCCAAGCCCTGGTGGGTAAGTGCCGATACCGGGACCATAATCGTGTCGCCGCCCCATTCCTCGGAGAGGAGGCCGTGCTCTGTGAGTTGCTGTTTAACCCGCTCCGGGTTGGCGTCGGGCTTATCGATCTTGTTAATGGCGACGATGATGGGGATACCCGCCGCCCGGGCGTGGTTAATCGCCTCGACGGTCTGCGGCTTGACGCCGTCATCGGCCGCCACGACCAGAATGGCGATATCCGTCACGCTGGCGCCCCGGGCACGCATCGCGGTGAAAGCCTCGTGCCCCGGGGTGTCCAGGAAGGTAATCCGCTTCCCTTTATGCTGCACCTGGTAGGCGCCGATGTGCTGGGTGATGCCGCCGTGCTCCGTCGCTGTGACGTTCGTGTCCCGTATAGCGTCCAGCAACGAAGTCTTCCCATGGTCAACGTGGCCCATTACAACCACCACGGGCGGGCGCGGAGCCAGGCTGGACAGGTCATCGGCGGCTTCGGACTCCAACTGCAGCGCCTCAACGTCTTCCTCCCGTTTGATCTCAACCGGGAAGCCGAATTCCTGGAGGATAATCGCCGCCGTCTCCACGTCAATCTCCTGGTTGATTGTCGCCATCGTCCCCATTTCCATCAGGCGCTTGATAACATCCGCGGCCTTAATGGACATCTTCTCTGCCAGATCCTTAATCGTAAGGCTGTCCGTAAGGACGATCAGTTTCTTCTCGACCGGGACACGCTCCGCGCGGCCACGCCCCTGGCGGGTGCGAATCAGCTTGTTTTCATTGAACCCTTGTTTACGGGAACCGTCCCACTTGCGCCCGGCCCCGCGGCCCTGATCACGGTTGGCGGCCAACCGCTGCTGTCCGCCGCCCTTCTCCAGCCGTGCGGCCTCCACCACCTCTGCGGGCGGCTTGGGAATGGCCCGGCTAAGGTCCAGACCAGGCCGGCGACCGTGAGGGCGTCCCGCAGGCCGTCCCGGTGCGCCGGGACGGGGTGCCCCGTGCCGTGGCGCACCCTGGGGGCGCGGACCGGCCCCCTGCGGCCGCGGGCCGGCGCTATGCGGGCGCGGTGCGCCACCCTGCGGGCGCGGACCGGCCGCAAATGGAGTACGCTGCTCGGCCGGACGCGGGGTCGCGGGCCGTTGCTCCGGCGTCTGCGGTGCCGGACGTGGTACGCCGGGCCGGGCCGGCCGCACATCAGCCGGGCGCGCCGGGCCGGGCCGGCGCACGGGCTCCTGCGGCGCCGGGTGCGCAGCTTTTGTCTTGGCGGCCGCCGGTGCAGGCTCAGTCTTCTCCGGTTTCACGGGTGCGACCGTTGGCGCAGGAGCGGCCGGTCTTTCCTCGGAGGGACCGGGGACGGCAGCCTGGCGCTCGGTTCGCACCAGGGGCTGCAGGTGACCCGGAATATTTAGAGGGCGCTCCAGAAAGCGCCGGTCCGGCGGTCGCTGGGGCACCTTATCCACCAGCCCGGGCCCGAACTGGCTAAGACGCGGAGGGCGGCTCTTAGGAGGTGGCGGTGGGGGAGCCGGAGAGTCCTTGGCCGTCGTCGCGGCCGGACCGGGAGCGGGGCCCGTCCCGGGGGAGGCCTTCTTGGGTTGCGTCCGCGTCGCCGGGCGCTGCGCCTCCGTCTCCGGAACAACAGGTTTCCGCTGCTGCCGCGCCCTGATGTGCCTCGTAACCGCGGCGATTTCATGGTCTTCCAGGGTGGAGAGAACGTTCTTCACGTTAACCCCCACCTCCGTCAGGGCTCGGAGCAGTTCTTTACTCTCCAGGCCGATGTCTTTCGCTACTTCGTGGACACGTCTCTTGCCCATTAAACCACCTCCAAAAATGCCATACCAAAAACCCTCCGCCATTGCTGACCGGCTATCCCTGAGATTGTTGCGACGGTTCCTGAAGGCAGCCCAGGATACGCCGCGCCAGATGTTGATCGAGGATCGTAACCACAGCACGGGGAGACTTCCCCAGGGCCGCACCCAGTTCCGCTTTCGCACCAAAGAGCACGAATGGAACGCCGAACCTTCGGGAGAGGGCGGAAAAATCCTGCTGCGTCGCCGGGGCGGCGTCGGCCGCGATTATAACCAGCCGTGCCTGGCGGCGTTCCAGCTTGGCCCGCACCCCTTCGTCGCCCGAAACAACGCTGCGTGCCCGCTGCCCGAGCCCGAGAAGCTTAAGAACCTGATCCACGGTTCATGACCTCCTCCCGGAGGCGCGCCATCAAATCCGGGTCAAGACGCTGGTGGAGCACATGCTCGAGGCGTTTACTCCGGGCCGCCTCCTCAAAACAGGCTATGTCAGGGCAGAGATAGGCGCCGCGCCCGGCCCGTCGCCCGGTGAAGTCCAATACCACCTGGCCGTCCGGGGTTCGAACGATCCGGATGAGTTCGCGCTTGGGCCGCATTTGCCGGCAGCCCACGCAGAGCCTCAGAGGTACCTTCTTTATATGCGCCAGGGTTGCACGCCTCCCCGCAGCTCAGGCCCGTTCCCCTTGCCCGGAATCGGTCACGGGCTCTAAATCCTCGCTCTCGCCGGCATCCAGTTCCGCTTCCGGCTTCGTCTCCATACCCGGCTCTCCGGCGTAGCCCTGCTGTTCCATATATTCCCGATAGATTTCGGCCATCTGGGATTCGCTCTTGATATCGATTTTCCACCCGGTAAGCTTGGCGGCCAGGCGGGCGTTCTGCCCTTCCTTGCCGATGGCCAGGGACAACTGGTAATCAGGTACAATAACCCGCGCGATCTTCTCGTCCTCCCATATCTCCACGGCCACGACCTTGGCCGGGCTCAAGGAGGCCGCTACGAATTTTGACGGGTCGGGGTGCCACTTGACAATGTCGATCTTTTCCCCGTTTAGTTCGTTGACAATGGATTGCACGCGGATGCCTTTCGGCCCGACGCAGGCCCCCACCGGGTCGATATGTTCGTCGCCCGAATAGACGGCGATCTTGGAGCGCACCCCGGGCTCACGCGCAACCGCCTTGAGTTCCACCAGCCCCTCCTGCAATTCGGGAACCTCGAGTTCAAAGAGCCTTTTGAGGAGACCGGGATGGGTGCGGGAGAGGATGATTAAAGGCCCCTTGGTGGTTCGTTTGACCTCGACGATATAGGCCTTGATACGTAAACCCGGATAAAGGCGCTCGCCGGGGATCTGCTCCTGAGGGGTAAGGACCGCATCGGCGCGCCCCAATTCGATGTAGGCGCTGCGCTGCTCCAAACGCTGGATAACCCCCGTGATGATGTCCCCTTCCCGGCTGGAGAATTCCTCGTACACCAGGTTCCGCTCGGCCTCGCGGATCCGCTGCACAACGACCTGCTTCGCCGTCTGGGCGGCTATCCGCCCGAAGTTCCGGGGCGTGATCTCGGTCTCCACGATGTCCTCCAGTTCGTAGGAAGGGTTAATCCGACGCGCCTCGGCGAGCGAAATCTCGGTGTTGGGATCCTGGACCTCATCTACGACGGCACGCTTGCTGAAGACACGACATTCCCCGGTCCGCCGGTCGATATGCACCCGGGCGTTGGCCGAGGTGCCGAAGTTCCGCCGGTAAGCGGACAGCAGCGCGGCCTCAATGGCCTCGATCAGGACTTCCTGCGCGATCCCGCGCTCTTTCTCCAACGCATGGATGGCCTCAAGGAACTCACTGTTCATCTTTCACTGAACCTCCTGCGGGGGAATCGCCCCACTCAAAAACAAGACGGGTCACGGCAATGCTCTCCCATGGGACGAGGATGGGCTGTCCGTCGACCTCAAGATGCACGCCCTGAGCGTCGTGCCCCAAAAGGACTCCGGTAAATCTCTTCCGCCCGTTGACCGGTGCGAAGGTGGTCAGCTTGACCCGGCGTCCCCGGAAGCGTTCGTAGTCTGATGGCTTTTTAAGGGGCCGCTCCAGCCCGGGAGATGAGACCTCCAGAAAGTAGGCTTGCGGGATGAAATCCTCTTCGTCCAGGATGGGGCTGATGGCATTGGACACCGCCTCGCAGTCGTCAAGCCCTACCCCTTCGGGCTTATCAATAAAAAGACGGAGGTACCAGCGCCCTCCCTCTCTGCGGTACTCAACGTCGACCAGTTCGAGCCCGTACCGGGCGGCCACCGGGGCGGCCAGTTCGGCGACGCGGGCGGCGACTGTTGATGCCTGTGCCAACTTCATCCTCCTCGCGTAGGATTCAGGGCTAAGACGAAGGAGTGGGTCAAACCCACTCCTTCGGGAAAAAACGCTCGGCCACCAGGTCCTAAACCACGGTAAGTATAGCATAAGATGATCCGCCTTACAAGTCCCTACTTAAATCTATTCTTCCCGCCAGCTCACGACTTCATACCCCGCGCCGCCGATGGCCTCCGCCACGCGCGCCGCGAGTCCGGCGTCGGCAACCCTCACCCGCACCTCTCCGGACGGCAGGTCGACCCGCACCTCCCGCACCCCGGGCACCGCGCCGACCGCCTTCTCAACAGCAGCCTTGCAATGCCGGCAACTCATACCCTTAACATAGACAACGAGGGATCGCGACATAAGGATACCGCCTCCCGAACCGCGGCCTCAGCCGAGAAGACCGTTGAGTTTCTCGACCACCGTTTCCTTCGCCGTAAAGCCGACCTCTTGGGCCACAACCTTGCCCCCCTTGAAGAAGAGCAGGGTCGGGATCCCCCTGATGCCGAACTGCGCCGTAAGCTCTTTATTCTCGTCGACGTTCAGTTTGCCGACTTTGACACGCCCGGCGAACTCCTCGGCTACCTGTTCAATGACGGGTGCCATGCTCCGGCACGGCCCGCACCACGGGGCCCAAAAGTCAACCAGGACCGGTTCACCGCTATTTAAAACCTCCGCCTCGAAATTCTGCTGATCAAGCTTGATCACCATTCTCTGAACCTTCTTTCTATGAAATAATTTTTGCAAGATTATCTGCTGCGGGGAACACACTGTCCCCGGCGCTAAACAGCTCAGCCGCCGCCTGAAGCGCCTGCCCCTGCGCCGCACCCGCCCCCTGCGGACCCGCTCCCGAGGCTGAATGAGCCCAGGAGCAAGCGCACCTGCTTGCTGGCACATCGCGGACACACTACCCGTTCCCGCTCGGCGTACGGCACGAGGACGGTAAAACGATACCGGCAGTCCTGACAGCGAAACTCATACAAGGGCACCCCGAACACCCCTTGGTGCTGGATTAAATTACTATACGATTTTAATATAAAGACCAGTGACTGACAAGACCGAATCCCGCGGCCCGGCATCAACCGAGCCCGGACTGCTTGAACATCTGAATAAAATTCAAAACAAACTGCAGTTCCTTGCGGTTCAGGTTACACACCAGCCCCAGGATGGCTTGAACGTTCGGATGGACCAGCAGTTCGCGCAGTTCCGGGTTCATCATGCTGAGCATCTGATCCGGGGCCCCCGGCTCCATGATGAAGTAACATGGGGAGACACCCATGGCCTGAGCCAGCTTCTCCAAGGTCTTGAGCGAGGGTTGGACCTTTCCCTGTTCCACCTGCCCGATTAGTCCCGCGGTAACCCCCGCCAGGCGGGCCAGTTGAGCCTGCGTCATGCCGTATTCTTCGCGCAGCATGCGGAGTTTATGCCCAAGCGAGCCCTCGTTGCCGATGAGGACCAGCGCCGGCACGCCGAGTTCCTCTGCCAGCCGCTTAAGGGTCGCCAGCGAGGGATAGACCGCCCCCCGCTCGATTTCCGACAGGTAGGACACCGAAATCCCGGCCCGCTCGGCAAGGGCGGACAGGCTGAGGCCCTTTTCACCTCGAAGAACCCGGATCTTTTCCCCGATGGTCAAGCTCGCACCCCGCGGTTCCCCTTCGACCAGTTGGGCCTTGGTGACGTTAAGGGCCGCGGCCAGTTTCTCCAGACTCTTCAGCGAAGGGCGCTTTGAACCGCGTTCGATCTCGGAAAGGTAAGATAGCGACAGTTCAGCACGCCGTGCAAGTTCTTGCAGAGTATAGCCCCGTTCCTCGCGCAAGGCACGGACCTGTTCACCACGGATAATCACGTTGCGCTCGCTCTCCCGTCACACTGAAAATGTTTTTATTTTACTATCATTCTATAATAGTGGGACTTGAGTTGACAACCCGTCGCCGGCCCTCGCCCCGGGCTTCGGCGCGCAGGCCAATAAACGATCGGCGATCTCCCGGAAGACCGGACCGGCCGCCTCACCGCCGCTGACGCCCCCCTCGATGAAGACGGCGATGGCGTAGCGCGGCCGGGCCAGAGGCGTATAGCCCACAAACCAGGCGTTCGTACAGCCGTCGCCGAGTTCCGCGGTACCGGTTTTCCCCGCGCTGCCCCAGCCGGGGACCCAGGCACTCCTGCCGTTCCCTTCAGTGGTTACGAGTGTCATAAGGCGGCGCATGGCGGCGGCTGTACCGGACGACACCGCGGGGCGGCCTTGATCAGGCGGCAGCCGCCGCAGGACCTTGCCACCCGACCGTACCTCCGCCACCAGGCGCGGCCGGAAATATGTCCCCCCGTTGGCAAAGGTGGCGGCCAACCCGGCGGCCTGTACGGCGTTGAGGAGGACCGGCCCCTGACCGATACTGGCGTTAACCAGATTGTACGGCCGTGCGATGGCGCTCAAGTCCTGCCGCGGGTCATGTTTCACGGGCAGGCCGATGATGCCGTCATCCTCCAGCCCCAGGCGCCGGCTAAAGGCCGCCAGACGCTCCGCGCCAAGGCGGAGCGCAACCTTGGCGAAGGTCGGATTGCACGATTCGGCGAAGGCACGGCCGAAAGTGAGTTCACCGTGACCGGCGCCGTTCCAGCACGGAATCAACTGCTCGGAGCGGCCTTCACAGCGGAAAACGCTTTCAGGAGTGACCAGGCCTTCCTCGAGCGCCGCAGCCGCCACCACCAGCTTAAAGACCGAGCCGGGCTGGTACAAGGCCAGAGCGCGGTTCACGAAGGGATCTCCATCCTTCTTCGCGGCCTTGCCGGGGGCGCGCGGGTCAAACCCCGGCCGCGAGGCTACCGCCAGAAGGTCCCCGTTACCGACGTCAAGCACTGCCGCGGCGCCCCGCACGCCGTGGCGGTCAAGGACTTCCTCCACCGCGGCCTGCACGCGACGGTCAAGGGTGAGGACGAGGTCATGGCGCCCGTCCGGCGCCCCTTCCGTGACCACCAGGCCCAGTCCTTGAAGCGGGCGGCCCCGGGCGTCGACGAAGACCCGTGCCGTGCGGGCGGGCCGGCTGCCCTTCAGGTCCTGCTCGTAGGCCAGTTCAAGTCCCGCCTTCCCTACCCGGTCGCCCAGACCGTAGCTCTTGCTTCCCGCCCTCGACAAAGCTGCGATCTCGTCACGGCCGGCTACAGGACCGGTGAAACCCAGGACGTGCGCGGCCAGGGATGGCGTGGGGTACCGAACGGTAACGGGCAGGACGTAGACCCCTTCCCACTGGTGTGCGGCCAGGGCCCTCCGCTGTGAAGGCGAGAGGCTGTACGGCAGAGCGCCCGGCTTCCCCATTTGCGAGCGGACCTCGGATACCGGCCGCCCAAGGACGGCGGCCAGCCGGCGCACTACATGGTCGGCGTCCTTCATTAACGCAGGGATTATCACCACGCATTCCTCGGGGACGCCTCCGGCAAGGGGCGCCAGGTTGCGGTCCAGGATACGCCCCCGCGGCTCGCTCTCCAAAGGCACGGCCGCCGTGCCCTGTTCCAGGCGGGCACCTGCGTAAAGGTCATGCTGGGCCACCTGGATGACACCGAGGCGCCATATAAGCAGCCCGAAGCACGCGAGGAGCGCCAGAAAAAGGCTCCGTACACGCCGGGGATGGGAACGCCCCACGTCTATCCGCCTCCTGCACGGGTTCATCAAGGCTCCCCCGGCCTGGAGAACCATTTTCCTAGTATTCCCATGCAAGGGCGGAGCTATTCCTTAATTCCGGTAGCCGCCGGGTTAAGGCCCCGCGCCGGCGCCGTATCCCGCCCGGGCCGGGCCCCCGGGCCCTCTGCCCTACCTCTGATACAGAGCCTTGTTGCGGTTGTGCTCCTCCAGGGTACGCGCAAAAGCGTGGCTGCCGTTCGGCTTGGCCACGTAATAAAGATAGGGGGTCCGGGCCGGGTTCACGGCGGCGGCAAGAGAGGCGGCGCCCGGATTGGCGATTGGCCCGGGCGGAAGGCCGGTAATGCGGTAAGTATTGTAAGGGGAATCAACCTTGAGGTCGTCCAGCGTAACCTGATAGGCGGCGGTGCGGCCGAGGGCATACAGTACCGTGGCATCTACCTGCAGGGGCATTCCGAGGCGCAGGCGGTTATGCAACACCCCGGAGATAAGCCGTCGCTCATCATCCCGCCGGGCCTCCCTTTCAATCAGGGAGGCGAGTATTACGGCCTGATGGAGATCCAGGCCGACTCGCTCGGCGCCCGCGGCCAGGTCCAGCCGCTCACTCTCAGCCGCGAAGCGGGCGAGCATACAGTCTATGATGCGGTGGGGGCCCAGGTCTCGCGTGACGGCGTAAGTATCGGGGAAGAGGTAGCCCTCGAGGCGGCGCGGCCCCTGAGGCAGCGCCTGCAGGAACGGGTGGGAGAAGCGGCCCGTGGCGACCTCGTCCAGGAAGGCCTTGGGGTCCACCAGGCCTTCCTTCCCCAGGATGGCGGCGATCTGGGCGGTGTTGTACCCTTCGGGGACGGTAAAGCGCTGCGTGGCCTGGCGACCAAGAAACAGCCGCTCAACAATGGCCGGCGTTGAAAGGGCGGGCGAAAGTTCATACTCACCGGACTTAAGCCCGGACTCGAAGCCCTTGTAACGGACGAAGGCGCGAAACGCCAGGTCACTGCGGACCAACCCCTCCTCACGCAACAGGGAGGCAATCTCGGCCGCGGTGCTCCTGGCGGGGATACTAAGCCTCCGGCTGGCGGCGTCCGGCGGCCCCACAGGACTCAGGATAAACACAGCGTAGAAACCAAAAATGCCTGTCACAATAAGGAACAGGCCGAAAAAGAACAGCAACCGGTCCAGAACGCTTGTACGACGGCGCCGAAGGGTGCGCGGAGCCTTCCCCAAGGAGGCCACCCCTTAACGGTTGGTAGATGGCCCCATTATAGCATCGCTCTCGGGGCAGCTACAACCTTCCTTCGACGCTTCTCGCGGACCGCACTTCACTCCTCGTGGGCAGCAAGGGCGCCGGTGGCAGTGTCAATAAGCAATAACGGCTCGGCAAAGCGCTTTACGACTTCATCCACGACCAGATCCAGGTGGACTCCCTGCGTGGCCACAACGGGAATGATAGGCTTGTGGCGGAAAAAGCGCTGCAGGAGTTTTACCGTGGTCGAAGAGACACTCCGAGGAGTGTCGTCTATCTTGGTTACCACGATGATATCGGCCTCGTCGAGCAGGATGTTTCCGGGTTCCATCAGGATCTCGTTCTTTATGTTGGCCGGAACGGTGCTCACCAGGATGTCGGCCAGTTGCCGGGTTTCCAGAGACTTGTACCCGTCGTTGATGCCCACGGCCTCGATCAGCACCAGGTCCGGCAGGGTCGACACCGGCGGGATGTCCTTCTGGGAAAGGTATCCCAGTTCGAGGACCGACCGCACCTTGTTCAAGTCATCGAGAGCCTTGCGGGCGTTCAGGATAAGCTGGTTCTTTTCCTTGATCTGGTTCACGGACTGCCGTACGACACGTTCTATGTCCTCGGCTACGTCACGGCCGGGTTCGGGGATGGCGATGGTTATGTAATTGGGGTCGATCCCTTTGTGAAAGTAAGGCTTCTCGTCCTGAACCCCGGAGCCGATCGCCAGCGGCTGGTAGCCCCGCGCCCGGAGAGCCCGGTAAATCTCGCCCAAGACGGTCGATTTACCGGAGTCGTTTCGCCCGGCGACAACCACCTTCTTCAACAGCGGCACCCCCTCGTCGGATCTAATAATCTATATGGGTGCCGGCGTGATATTATTATTGATTCAGCGGCGGCAAGGGCGGCAGTTCCGGAGCCGTTTCACCGGTTGCCGGCACGTCCGCCCCGGGTTTTGGCGTAATAGTCACCGGCGCAGGTTTCGTCCCGACGGCGATGATGCGGTTCAGAGGGCGGTAATGGCTTGACGGAAGGGGCTCCTTGACCACGCTCCCGTCGTTCTGCCAGACCCACCTTTCGGCCCTTGCCTTGTATCCTTTCAGGCCCTTCTGCTTGACAACCTCCTCTCCGGCGTTCAGGTTAGGGTCTTCTTCCCGTATCACCTTCGGCTCTATCGTCTCGGTGACCCAACTGTGCACCTCGACCCGCCTCTGGCGGGCGGTGTCCCCGAAGATCTTGAAGGTGAGGCGGCCCCTGCCCATGGACTGCTTAATAAAGACATAGCACCCCGTGTTATTCCTGAACTTAAAATCCACCGCCCCGTAAACCACCGTGGCGTCCCGGCCGATCGGAACGTAACTGATGGGCAGGGAGTGATTGGCCCGTTCGACGATCTCCAGGTTCGCCAGGAGTACGGCGTTGTAGAGCGTTGACGAGACCTGACAGACACCGCCTCCCATGCCGTCTTCAAACTGGTTATCGATAATGATGGGCGCTTCCCGATAACCCGCGGTGCTGTCCCGCGGACCGACGATGGCGTTAAAGGATACGACCTCGCCCGGCGGTACGAGAAGATTGTCCATCGCCGCCGCCGCCACACTGATGTTGTAAGACCGGTTCACGAGGGACGGATCGAAGCTCGTTGTGTAGCTGGCCAGAAGACCGGTCAGGCCCATGGCCTCGATATCCTCGGCCGTATGTTCGGGTTGAACCCTGCGCACGGGAAGGGGAATGGGATGGGGGTAGGTCCAGCTGAGGGAACCCAGGACGTCCTGATAGAGGCGGTCCGTATCGATGACCCGCCCACCCTCGCCGGGGACGATCACGACCCGGTCATCGGCGGTAATCCGGAAGCCGGCGTCACGAGGCTGCCGCACGAGATCCCCGGCCAGTTGCTCCGTCACGAACGCCAGCCGCGCCCTGTCCACGGCCGCCCTGAGGGGGATGCTGCCCCCGTCACGCGCCAGGCGCCGCCTCTCAAGCCACTGGCGGACAAAAAAGCCATCCCGGCCGGCTATTAGGGCCTCGTCCGCCATGGCTTCGGCATCCAGGGTGAACCCCAGTTCCGCCAGGGTGACAGTCCACTTCCTGCCGTCAAGGGTGAACTCCACCTCGCGGCCGCGCAGCTCCTTCTCGAGCGCCAGCAGGCGGGCCACGGCTTCATCCCTTGTCAGCCCGCCCAGGTCCAGCCCCAGAACGGATACCCCCGGGAAAATACGCTGGGCGGCACCCTGACCCGCCACCACCCCCCAAAAGAGGCTCGCTGCGAAAACAATACTCGTCAGTAAACCCAGCGCAAGACGGCGCAAGACATTAGGGCCGGCCACCTGTCTTCCTCCCCGACGCCCAGATGTGAACCCCCGGCGTCATTACCAGATGCCCGCCGTTGAGGCGGGCGGCGCCGGGGGTCTGGAACTTCTCATAGGTTCTAGGTTTGAGCCTCTGCCTAATGTTCTTTGGCAACCCTATCCTGCCACGCGTCGGCCACCTTTTCCCACTCTTCGTCCTCGACGTCGATCAGGA
>JASEER010000005.1:0-33032 GCA_030019475.1 Thermoanaerobacterales bacterium
CCGCTGGCCGCCGCCTACGCGCGCGGCGAGCGGGGTGCGGCGGATAACCTGCAGGTGGTGAATCTTGACTCCGTCCAGGCCCAGGGCGGTGAGAGCGCGGGCCGTAGCCAGGAAGTCCTCCCGGTCCTCCCCTGGGAGGCCGAGGATGATATGGGCGCAGACAAAGATGTTCCTTCCCCGCGTGCGCCGCACGGCGTCGATGAAGTCGGCCGCCGAGTGCCCGCGGTTAATGATATGCAGCGTGCGGTCGTGAATCGACTGAAGGCCGTATTCCACCCAGACATGCCGTTTGCGCGTGTATTCCTCGAGGAGGTCCAGGACCGGATCGGGGGCGCAATCCGGCCGGGTGGCGACGGCCAGTCCCACCACCTCGGGGTCGGCGAGGGCGGAATCAAAGAGGCCGCGCAGGGCGGCAGGCGGGGCGTAGGTGTTCGTATGGCTTTGAAAATAGGCCAGAAACCCGGCGCGGGGGTCGCGCCGGCGCAGGGCCGCCTTTCCACGGGCGATCTGCTCCCGGATGGTCAGGCCGCTTCCGGCGGCCGGGGCGAAGCTGGGGTTGTAGCAGAAGGTGCAGCCGCCGCGTCCTATGCGCCCGTCACGGTTGGGACAGGTAAAGCCCGCGTCGAGCGGGATCTTATAGATGGGGCGGCCGAAGCGTTCGCGCAGGAAGCGGCTGAACGCATACCAGCGGGGGGCTGTCAATGGAGGTGCCCCTCCAGGTAGGCCCCGGCGGTGAGAATGGGCACCCCCGCCCGGTGGGCGACGTCCAGGAGATGGTGGTCATGGGTAACCAGGCAGGCGGCCCGGCCTGCCACGGCGCATTCCAGGAACTTGTTGTCGGCCGGGTCGTCCTTCACCAGACTGAGATGCAGGTCCGGCTTAATCTCGCGGCAATGCGGGCCCTCGAGCAGGCTAACGGCGCGGGCCTCGCGCCGGGCTGCGGCGTCAGGGCTGCCGAACCGCATTTTGCCCAGGATGTCGAGGTACTCGCTACGGATGGCAGGACTCACCAGGACCTCGATGACACCGCTTTCCCAAAGCTGGAGGAGGCGGCCGGAGGCCTTTTCCGGGGCAAGGAGGCCTCCCATGAAAACATTGGTGTCGATGACGATACGCGGCCGTCCGGTCATTGAGATGTCCCCCACTTTTCGTCCTCGGGCTCTCTTTGTCCGTAGTAGGCTGTGCCCGGTGTTCTCAGGTTCGCCTTCTTTTTTTTCACTGCCTGCGTGCCGCTTATTTGAGGATGCGGAATTCCGGCAGCGGTTTTTCGTTCTCGGGAAGGATGCGCCGCCGCGTATCCACCTCGTCGACGCGGGCCTTCGGAGGCCCCTGGCGGCACCAGGCGATGATCGCTTCGACCGCCTCCTCCGGCCCCTGGAAGAGGGCCTCCACGGTCCCGTCCGGTAAGTTGCGCACCCATCCGGTGACTCTAAGGCGGCGGGCCTCCTCGGCGGTCGACCAGCGGAAGAAAACGCCCTGTACCTTCCCCGTAATGCGGGCATGGGCCTCAAAAAGTGCCATATTCATTCCTCCCCTCGCCTTCCCTTTGGCTGTCTCCGGTTGTTTGACCGTCCTTGCGGGCCTGTTCTATCCTGTTCTATAATGCAACAAGGCTGCCTGGTTACAGTCCTCGGAGAGGGGGTTGGAATAGTGAAGTGCAAAGTCTGCAAGGGCGAAGCCTTTATCAAGTTTCCTGCTCATAACGCCGCCTTCTGCGAGGAGCATTTCGACGCCTTTTTTATCCGCCAGGTTGAAAAGGCCATCAGGCGTTACGGGATGCTATCCCCCGGCGCCGGCGTAATGGTGGCTGTGTCCGGGGGCAAGGACTCGCTGGTCGTCGCGGATGTCCTTTCGCTCCTCGGTTATGCGGTCCGCGGCCTGCACATCGATCTGGGTATCGATGACAACGGCTTCAGTGCCCAGTCCCGGGAAGTCAGCGCTTCTTTCTTTTCCCGGCGCGGTCTGCCGCTGCAGGTTCTTGACCTGCGTGAGACCTTCGGCATGAGCGTCGTCGAGGCCGGAAGGCGCTTCCCCCGCTTTTGTTCCCTTTGCGGGATGACCAAGCGGTACCTGATGAACCGTACGGCGGCCGAGGCCGGCGTGGAGGCCCTGGTCACCGGGCATAACCTGGACGATTTGGCCTCCGCCCTCCTGGCGAACGTTCTGCGTTGGGACCTCCGCTACCTGGCCAAGACGCTGCCCGTGCTTCCCGGTGAAAACGGTTTTGCCAGGAAGGTTAAGCCTCTGGCGCTGCTATCGGAGCGGGAAATAGCCGCCTACGCCGGGGTACATGCCATCCAGGTTGTGACGGCGCGCTGCCCCTATTCAACCGAGGCCAAGTTCCTCCGCTTCAAACGGGTCTTGAACGATATCGAGGACCAGTCCCCCGGAACCAAGCGCCGGTTTTACGAGGGGTACGTGGATGCGGCCCACCTGTTTCAGACGTCCGGCGGCGTCCAGGGCGGCGCTCTACGGCCGTGCACCGTCTGCGGAATGCCGACCTCGGTCGAGGTCTGCTCCTTCTGCAAGACCTGGCGCGGCCGGCGGTAGTCCCCGCGTTACTTATCTCCCCGGCGCCGCCAGGTCGAGGACGACGACCCGCAGCCCGCGGTCCTTCACGGGAGCGGTGATTTCCAGGGCGGGAAGCCGTTCGACCTGTGCAAAACGCTTCGAGAAATCCTCCACCGGCGCGATGGGGAAGTCGGTGTAATCAGTCTTGTAGTGCATGGGCAGGACGACGGCCGGCGCAAGGGTGGCGACCGTCTCGGCGGCCTCGGCCGCGTCGATGGTGTAAAAGCCCCCCACCGGGATGCACAGGACGTCGACCGTGCCGATGGCGGCCACCTGATCGGGACTCAGCAGGTGACCGAGGTCTCCGAGGTGGCAAACCCGGAGCCCTTCCCATTCCAGGACAAAGACCGTATTGGGGCCGCGCTTGGCGCCCTTTTCCCGGTCGTGGTAGGTCTGCAGGCCGTTGATCTCCAGCCCGTCAAGCACCTGCCTGCCCGGCGTGTCGATGACCCGGGGGCGGCCGGGGAGGGCTTTTACGTTGTTGTGGTCATGGTGCAGGTGACTGACGGTGACATAATCCACCGTCACCCGCGCTAGAGGGTAGCCAACGGCGGCGTCGAAGGGATCGGTCAATAACCTGCGACCCCCGCTCTCCAACAGGAAGCAGGCATGGCCCAGCCATTGAATACGCATCGGCCTTCTCACCTCCGGTCTTTCATGCGGTCAATTCTTCGCCGCCGCGCTGGTGTTTCCTGCCGGCGGCGGCCTTTCCTCCCATATCCTGGCCCTGGTCCGGCCGACCTATGCGGCGGGCATATCCTGCCCCCCGAAGAACCCATACTAACACCAAAGTTATACAGAAAGCCGGGAGTTGGAAAATGACGGACAAGTCGCCCAGCCTCTGGCGCGTCAAGCCCGTCGGTGCATTGCTGGCCGGGAAAGAATCGTCCCACCTGCGACGGTCACTGAGTGTTGTGGATCTGGTGGCCCTCGGCATCGGTGCGATCATCGGGACCGGCATCTTTGTCGTCACCGGGGTGGCGGCCGCCCAGTATGCCGGCCCGGGGCTCGTTATCTCCTTCGTGCTCGCGGGGCTCGCCGCGGCCCTGGCGGCTCTGGTCTACGCGGAACTGGCCTCAATGATCCCGGTCGCCGGCAGCGCCTACACGTACACCTACGCCGCCTTAGGGGAGTTTGTGGCATGGGTTGTCGGCTGGAACCTGATGCTGGCCTACCTGATCGCTTCGGGGGCGGTAGCCATCGGATGGGGATCCTATCTGGTGGACCTGCTACGCTCCTTCGGGGTCCTTCTTCCGGCCTCCCTGGTCAACGGGCCGGGCCAGGGGGGGGTGGCCAACCTGCCGGCGATGGCTGTCGCCTTCCTGGTGGCTTTGTTGATCATCCGCGGCACCAGCCATAGCGCCCGGGCGACCAAGGCTATTGTCCTTGTTAAGCTGGCGGTGATTGTGCTCTTTATCGTTGTCGGGATCCGATTCGTAGACCCCGCGAACTGGCGCCCCTTTCTTCCCTTCGGGATTCTGGGCATTTTCCAGGGAGCCGCCATTGTCTTTTTCGCCTACATCGGTTTTGACGCTGTAGCCACCGCCGCCGAAGAAACAAAGCGGCCCCAACGCGCCCTGCCGACGGGCATCCTGGGGTCTCTGATCGTCTCTACGGTTCTATATATCGTTGTAACCCTGGTGCTTACCGGCCTGGTGCCCTATGTACAGCTGAACACGGCTTCCCCCGTAACGACGGCCCTCCTTCGTGCCGGGGTGCCCCTGGCCGGGGGGATCGTGGCCGTGGGCGCCCTGGCCGGGATCACCAGCGTCCTGGTAGTCATTCTTTACGCGCAAAGCCGGATTTTCTTCGCCATGTCGCGGGACGGGCTGCTGCCGCCCGTCTTTTCCCGTCTCCATCCCCGTTACCGAACGCCGTATATTGCGACTCTAATCGTTGGCGCCGTCGTCATGCTGATAGGCGGGTTCATGCCATTTCAGACGGTAGCGGAACTGGCTAACATCGGGGCGCTCATGACGTTTATGCTGACCGCGGTAGGGGTGATGGTGCTGAGGCGCACGCGGCCCGATTTGCCGCGGCCGTTCAAAACCCCCGGGGTTCCCTGGACCCCCGTTCTGTCCATTCTTTTCTCTGCCTACCTGGCCGGCAATCTTCCGGCGGACACATGGCTTCGTTATGCCATTTGGATGGCCGCCGGCATCATTGTCTATTTTGCCTATGGTTACCGCCACAGCGCGCTGGCGCCCCGGGATACCCGGTTTTCCTGGCGCAGCCTTCTTGCTCCCGTCCATGCCAAGCCGTTTCATCGGCCCAACAGAGCGGGCCAGGACAAGCGCTAGTGAAACATAGCACAACCCTGGCTGACAAAAACCCCTTGATCACGTCCCTCAAGGTGTGGCAACAGGCCGGGTTACCAGTCGGCCGGGGTAATCACCGGCCAGTAAACCCCGCCGCAGAACCGGCAGGTGCGGCCCGGCTTCTCCAGGCAGAACCGCCCGCACTGGGAACAGATGCACTCCCGCCGGAAAGGAAGCTTGCCGCATTGGGCGCGCCCGGGCAGGTAATTGCGGCAGGAGCCGCAAGACAGGGGGGCCAGGTCGCAGGCCAGGCTGGTCCGCTCTTCGGGTGCGGGGTCGTAATGCGGGCACATAAGGACACCTTGCCGGTTGAAATAAGTAGCGTGCAGATGGATCAGTTCACCCATTGTCTAACCCCCTTCCAATTCCTTTAATTCTGAAATCTTAAAACATTTGGAATTGAATGTGAAATTTATCACGATCTCCTAGCTCTAAAATATGTCAAGGGAGCACCCCTGTCAATACCCACCCGGCACAAACATGGGTATAGTCTAATGCCGCTTGCGTTACGTTTATGCGAAAGGATGGCACGCCGCCGACCGGTTCTGATGGGCGGACGGTCTGATAGGTGGGCGGCGGGTGTTTTGACGTTTGGGTGGCAATGTCACTGGTGCATTGAGCGTGTTGAAGAAACCAGGTTCTCGGTGCGGCGGCTGATCAGGGTGGCATCCACGCTCAGGCGCGCGGTGCCGGAAATCATCGCGGCCCGCGCCGTGGCCGCGGCGACGGCCGGTGCGACGCGGTGGTCGAGGGGGCGGGGGATGATCCTCTGGGGCGAGAGTTCGTCGGCCACAAGCGCCGAGATGGCCTCGGCGGCCGCAAGCTTCATGGCGTCGTTGATATCCCGGGCCCTGACATCGAGAGCCCCGCGAAAGATCCCCGGAAAGGCGAGGACATTATTAATCTGGTTCGGGAAGTCGGACCTGCCGGTGGCCACAACGGCGGCGCCGGCACGCAGGGCCTGGTCGGGCCAGATCTCCGGTTCCGGGTTCGCCAGGGCGAAGATGATGGGATCAGGGGCCATTGAACGTACCATGTCTTCGGTGACCAGGTTGGCACGGGAGACGCCGATAAAGACGTCGGCTTCCGCCAGGGCATCGGCAAGGCTGCCCTGCCTGCCGTCCGGGTTGATGCGCCGGGCGATTTCCTCCTTGTGAGGGTTCATGCCCTTTGGCCGCCCGGCGTAGAGGATTCCCTCCCGGTCACACACAAGAATCCGGCCGACGCCGAGGGTCAGAAGCAGCCTGGTGATGGCGAGGCCGGCCGAGCCCGCACCGTTGATGACGACCTTTGTTCCGCCGGCCCGGCGCCCGGTGAGGTTAAGGGCGTTAAGCAAGCCGGCGGCCACCACGACCGCCGTCCCGTGCTGGTCGTCGTGAAAGACGGGGATATCGAGAGTGCGCTTTAACTCTTGCTCGACTTCAAAGCAGGCGGGGGCGGCGATGTCTTCCAGGTTGATCCCCCCGAAAGTCGGGGCCACCTGCTGTACGAAGCGGATCACGTCGGCCGCTGTACGGGCGTCGATACACAGTGGAAAGGCGTCCACCCCGGCAAAGGTCTTAAATAACATAGCCTTCCCTTCCATAACCGGGAGGGCGGCCTCGGGTCCCACGTTTCCCAGGCCGAGAACGGCGGTCCCGTTGGACACTATAGCCACGAGGTTGTCCTTGGCCGTGTAATCGTGAACGGCCTCCCGGTCGGCGTAGATCTCCCGGCTCGGGGCCGCCACGCCGGGCGTATAAACCAGCGACAGGTCCTGCTCGTTGCGCAGCGGGAGCTTGGACGTGACCTCTATCTTCCCTTTAGCCTGGCGATGCAGGGCCAGCGCTTCTTCACGCAGCGCCATCGGTTTCACCCCTGAAAGATGTATACAATATCCTAAATACACTATACCCCGGTGACTGTTTTCTGACAATATAAAATAATGTTGCCGACTTCCCCGGCCCGGAACGCGCGAGAGCCCGCGCCATAAGGTTTGCGGGCTCTCACCGGAAGGCCGGTCCATGCGTTATGTTCTTATTGGTCCCGGGGGATAACGCTTGGCGTTCCCCCTTATAGCTTGAGGCCCAAGGCGGCCATTCGGCGGCGAACAAAGGCCAGCTGTTGCTGTAGGGGTAGCTGCGCCGGGCAGTTGTCCTCACAGGCCATAAGGCCGATGCAGCCGAAGGCCCCGTCGTTATTCCCCACGATCTCATAAAAGGCACGGCCCGAACGCAGGTCGCGGGGATCGACCATGAAGCGGGCGACCCGGTTGAGACCGGCGGCACCGAGGAATTCCTGCCGGATGTTGGCCGTGGCGCAGCCGGCGATGCAGCAGCCGCATTCGATACAGCGCTCGGCTTCATAGATCTTGAGAGCGGTGGCGTTGTCCATCCGGTCCTCCCTGGCTGTAGGATCAAACTCCTTGTCGGTATGGATCCAGGCTTCGGTCTTCAACGAGAGATGCCGAAACCAGGTGCCGGTATCGACCGAAAGGTCGCCGATCAGCTTGAAAACCGGCAACGGCAACAGGGTAATCTGCTTGGGCAGCGTTCTGGTCAGGGTTTTGCATGCCAGGCCGGGGCGGCCGTTGATGAGCATACCGCAGGAACCGCAGATCGCCGCCCGGCAGACGAAGTCGAACATCAGAGAGGGGTCCTGTTCCTCGCGGATGCGGTTCAAGGCCACGAAGAGGGTCATCCCCTCGGTTTCATTCAGCCGGTAGGTCTGCAGATGCGGAGTGACCTCATGTGAAGCGGGATTGTAACGGAAAATCTTAAAGGTCAGTTCACGATTAGGCATGTTTACCTCCCTACGCCTTCTGTGGATTGGACCCTGTGCCGGACTGGGCGGATGATTCGCCGTAGCCCCGGTCGCCCGGAGGCAGTTCGGTAATCTTCACCGGCTCATACTTCAACTCGGGCAGGTCGGCATCGGGCGGCCAGTAAGACAGGGTGCGCTTCAGCCAGTTGACGTCATCGCGTCGCGGGTAATCCTCGCGGGCGTGGCTGCCCCGGCTCTCGGTGCGCTGCAAGGCACCGTAGGCGATGCACAGCGCCAGGCGGATCATACCCGGCAGACGTAGGGCCGACGTCAGTTCGGGGCTGGCACCTCGTCCGCTTGATACCAGGCCGATGTGGCGCGAACGCTGGTGCAGCTCCTGCAGCCGTGCGACCGCCGTTTCGAGATCCTTGCCGTTACGGAAGATGCCCACATAGTCCATCAGGGTCTGCTCCATCTCCCGCCGTAGATGATAAACATTCTCCTTCCCGTTGCGGCCGTAGATGAGGTCGGCCAGGCGCGCCTCCTGGCGGCGAATCCGTTCCTCCACCAGTCGCGAGGAGAACTCCAGGTCGGCGCCGAGGGCGTACTCGGCGATTTTCTGGCCCACGATCATCCCGGCCACGATGGTCTCCGCCAGGGAGTTGCCGCCCAGGCGGTTGAAACCGTGCAGGTCCCAGCAAGCGGCCTCGCCCACGGCGAACAGGCCTTTAAGACCGTAAGCCTTGCCGTCGATGTTGGTCCGCACGCCGCCCATGCTGTAGTGCTGGGTCGGGCGCACAGGGATCAGCTGGTGCACCGGGTCCACGCCGACGAAGTTGCGGCAAATGTTGGCGATCTCGCGCAGGTTGGTGTTAATATGTTTCGCCCCGAGATGGCGGATGTCCAGCCACAGATGCGGGCCGTAGGGGCTGTCCACACCGAAGCCCTTGCGCATATGCTGGATCATGCGCCGGGAAACGACATCACGGGAGGCCAGTTCCTTCTTCTTGGGTTCATAATCGGGCATGAAACGGTACTCGTTCTTGTCCAGAAGGTAGCCGCCGTCGCCCCGGGCACCTTCGGTGATCAGAATCCAGACGGGTACGAGACCGGTGGGGTGGAACTGGACGGCCTCCATGTTGCCCAGGGGAACCATTCCGGTGTCGAGGGCCAGGGACATCCCGGTGCCCTCGTTGATGACCGCGTTGGTGGATGCGCCGTAAAGGCGGCCGTAACCGCCGGTGGCGATGACGGTCGCCCGGGCCAGATAGGCCGTGAGCGCCCCCGTCCGGAGGCAGCGGGCGACGGCGCCGAGGCAGCGCTCCCCGTTGTGGATGAGGGCGATGGCCTCCATCCGGTCGTGAACGGTAATCCCCATTTTGATAACGATGGAGTCCATGGTGTATTGCAGGGTATGCCCCGTACCGTCGGCGGTGTAGCAGGTGCGCCACTTGGCGGTGCCGCCGAAGTCGCGGGCGTTGATGAGGCCCTCGTACTCGGGCTCCTCCTCGATCACCCGCCCGTCGGGAAGTGTCCGCTTACCGGCCACGACCCGGCTCCAGGGAACGCCCCAGTAGGCCATCTGGCGGACGGCGATCGGTACCGTTTCCACGAAAAGGCGGGCGACGTCCTGGTCGCAGCCCCAGTCTGAACCCCTTACGGTGTCAACGAAGTGGATATCCGGGTTATCGCCCCGGCCCATGGCGCAGTTGCCGAGGGAGGCCTGCATGCCCCCCTGGGCCGCCGTGCTGTGGGAACGCCGGGGCGGGACCAGGCTGAGGATGGTCACGTTCAGCCCGTGGGAGGAGGCTTCGATGGCCGCCCTTTCCCCTGCCAGGCCGGCGCCGATGATGAGAACGTCGGTGACGTGCGTGGTCACCATCTATAAGGCACCTCCCAACTGGGCAAAGACCCACAGGATGACCAGACCAAGGCCGAAGATGACGGCGCTCACCGTCTTGGTTACCCAGCTTACGGTGTGCCGGTTGATCCAGCCCCACTTGACGAATACCCGGTAAAGGCCGAAGCCGGCATGGTACTCGCCAAAAACCAGCAGAAGCAGATAAAACCACCAGTAGGTATGAATCCGGTCCGCGCTCTGGAGAGCCCGGATCGGCCATCCGGTGAGGATGGAAGCCACATGAATGCCGGCCAGCGCTCCCACTCCCAGCGCCGTGAATAGCTGGAAGACCCAGATCCAGGTGTCGGTGTGGTTAACCAGCCGGACGTGCCGCCAGAACTCCCGGTAACGGGTCGGGATGCGCCGGCAGACGGCGAAGACGTGAACGAAGGCCGCCGCGATAACGACGGGAATGCCCAGGTATGAGAGCCAGTAACGGTCCAGGAAGGCGGCGAACCGGTCAAAAGTGCCCATCCCGAGCAGGATCACGGCCAGAAAGAGCATGTGGGTCCAGAGGAAACCAACCAGGACGACGGCACTGACCAACTGCGCCAGTTCGACGTACAGGTCGGCCTTCAGATTGGTGTTAACGGTCTTTTCCAAGGGGCGATTCTCCTCCTCGTCAACTGGTCAAAGCACAAGCCCATGAACCTTCCTTATCGGGAACGGTTAAGGCGCCTGGGCGTATTCCCGCCGCCCCCGCCGGTAAAGATCCTCACCGCGGCAGTCGATGGCCACGACGGCGGGGAAATCCTGGACCACAAACTCATGGATGGCCTCGGGCCCAAGGTCGGGATAAGCCACGACCCGCGCCGCCTTGATGCAGCGGCTCAGAAGAGCTCCGGCACCCCCGACGGCGGCGAAGTAAACGGCCTTGTGGTTTCGCATGGCCTCGACCACGGCCGGCGAGCGGTAACCCTTTCCAATCATCCCCTTCAACCCCC
This sequence comes from Thermoanaerobacterales bacterium, assembly GCA_030019475.1. NCBI lineage: Bacteria > Bacillati > Bacillota > Clostridia > Thermoanaerobacterales > Thermoanaerobacterales bacterium. The sequence goes on from JASEER010000005.1 coordinate 10,476, forward strand.
GCGCGATCAATGCCGGAGCATAGCGGTCCATGCGCCCGGCCGTAGTGGGGCCGGCGGCCCCCACGACCCTGCCGGGGGGCGCCGGACTGGGGCCCACATAGTAGATGATCTGGTTGGTAATGTCGATGGGCAAGGGCTTTCCCTGGTCCAGCAGTTCATACATCCGCTTGTGGGCGGCGTCCCGGGCGGTATATACCGTCCCGCTGATGAGGACGGGCTGGCCGGCATGCAGGCTTTCGACGACGGCATCGGTAAGGGGCGTGGTTATCTTCAACGGTTTCATTCGGCGTTTCCCTCCTTCCCCCGTCATAAGAGCGTCGACTTGTGGCGCATCGCATGGCAGTTGATGTTTACCGCCACGGGCAGCGAGGCGATGTGCGTGGGATACAGCTCGACGTGTACGGCCAGGGCGGTCACCCGTCCTCCCAGACCCATCGGCCCGAGTCCCAGGGCGTTGATCCTTTCCAGCAGTTCGGCCTCCAGCGCGGCCGCCGCCGGGTCCGGGTTGGGCCTGCCGAGGGGGCGCACAAGGGCCTCTTTGGCCATGAGGGCCGCCTTTTCCATCGTCCCGCCGATGCCCACCCCGACCGTCAACGGCGGGCAGGCGTTGGGGCCGGCGGCAAGCACAGTATCAATAACGAACTGCTTGACTCCCTCCACCCCGTCCGCCGGCTTAAGCATTTTTAAGGCGCTCATGTTTTCACTGCCGGCTCCTTTGGGGACGACGGTAATGCGCAGCTGATCACCCGGAACGATCCGGCAATGGATCACCGGCGGCGTATTGTCGCCGGTGTTCACCCGTTCCAGGGGGCTCTTGACCACCGACTTGCGCAGGTAGCCTTCGGTGTACCCCTGGTGGACCCCCTCCGTAACTGCGGCGTACAGGTCGCCGCCGACGATGGCCGCCTCCTGCCCGACATCGAGAAAAACGACGACGATGCCGGTGTCCTGGCACATGGGGATCCTTTCACTCTCCGCGATGGCGGCGTTGGTCAAGAGCTGTTCCAGGATTTCCCGGCCGACCGGGGAGACTTCTTTCCCCCTGGCGTTTTCTAGAGCGGCGCGGACATCGGCTTCGAGTTCAAAGCATGCTTCCTGGCAGAGCCGGGCCACAGCCGCGATAATGTCATCGGTATTGATGGTGCGCATAAGCCTTCCCTCCTCGCCGCGTTGTTTTCGAGTTCGTTACGGCATCAGGACCCGCGGGATGTAGAGCGAGATCCCGGGCCAGTAAATAAGCAGGACCAGGAACGCCAGCATGATCACCAGGAAGGGCAGGACGCCCTTGATGACCTCTTCGAGGCGGGAACGGGCCATAGCGCTGACGACGAAGAGGTTGAGGCCGACGGGCGGCGTGATCATGGCCAACTCCATGTTTACGGTCATGATAACCCCGAAGTGGACCAGGTCGATACCAAGGGCGGTGATCATCGGTAACAGGACCGGCAGGGTGATCAGGGTGATGGCGACGGCCTCGAGGAAGGTGCCCATCACAAAGAACATAATGTTGCACGCGAACAGGAACAGGTAGCGGTTCAGGTTGCTGTCGGAAATCCACTGGGCCACGGCTCCTGGGATTTGGTTAAAGGTTAGGAAGAGCGAAAAGACCATGGCCGCGGCGATCACCAGGAAGATCATTGAAGAAATATTGATCGCCTCGCGAAAAATAAGACGCATGTCTTTGAGGCTCAGTTCCTTATACAAAAAGCCCGAGACGATAAGCGCATAGAAAACCGAAAGAACGGCCGCCTCGGTCGGGGTGACGACACCCTTGTAAATAGTGCCCAGGATAAAGAAGGGCAGGACGAACCCGGGCAGCGCCTTAAGGGTTGTCTGCCAGCGTTCTGTCCAGGACGCCTTCGGGGCTCGGCCGTAGTTGTGGCGTAAGGCCATGGCGATGGCTGAGACCATTAGGATTGCACACAGCAACAGGCCGGGGAGCAGCCCGCCCATAAAGAGCTTGCCCACCGATTCCTCCACTGTGACGCCGTAGACGACCATGACCACGCTCGGCGGGATAAGGATGCCGAGGGTACCGGAGGCGGCGATAAGGCCCATCGCGTAGCGTTTTGGATAACCACCGTGGATCAAGGCGGGGAGCATAATCGCGCCGATGGCGGCGGCCGTGGCCGGGCTGGAACCGGAAATGGCGGCGAAAATGCCGCAGGACAGAACGGTCACCACCGCCAGGCCTCCGGGGAGATGGCCCAGCCAGGCGCGGAGGGCGTGGATCAGGTACTTGGCGATGCCGCCGCGGGACATAACCACCCCGGCAAAAACGAAGGCCGGAATGGCCATAAGGGGAGGAGAGAGCAGCGAGGCGAACATCCGCTGCACAACCATGTAGACCGTGAAATCGCCCTGCAGGAAGATGACAATAATCGCCGCTACGGCCAGGCTGACGGCGACCGGGACATTCAGGAGAAACAGTATGACGAATATACTAAACAGCGCTAGGGTGGCCATAATCCTCGTCCCTCGCTTCCTGGGCGGCGAACCATGCCCGCCCGCCGTCCTTGAGCAACAGCCATAGCTTTTCAATAAAGCGGAAAGCCAACATTAGTCCCGCCACGGGAAGGATCAGGGCGATGATCCACTCGGGGGTCTGGGTGTTGACGGTCCTTTGCCCCATCTTCAGGTAGAAGGCGACAAGGAGGTAACCGTAGTAGCAAAACAGGATAGAAAAACCAACCCCCACTGTATTGGCGAAAAGGCTCACCCACCGTTTCACCTTTAACGGCAAGAAGTTATAGAGCATGTCGACCTTGATATGGTGCTCGTTACGCTGGGCGACGGCCCATCCGAGCATGGTACCCCAGACAACCAGGTAAATCGAATACTCGTCAATCCAGGCCTTCGGCCGCCAGGCGGGAATATAGCGCAGGATGACGTTGACCATGACAAGTGTCAACCCGGTGAACAAGAGCCCGCCGGCCAGATAATCCTCCACGGCGGCGTAGATTTTCTTTAACTTCTGCAACCTGTGATCCCCCCGTGTGACAGACTGGAAAGCCATAATGCGGGGGGCGGGAGTGAGCACGTCCCGCCCCCCGGTGGCTTATCATTCAACGACAGGCCTTACTTCGCCGCCTTGGCCGAGTCGATGTACTCCTGGCCGATGATCGGCACGTACTTGTCGTAAACCGGCTTCAGTGCTTCCTCGAAGGCCTTGCGGTCGGCATCGGTCAGGTTGTAGACCTCGAGGCCGCTGTTCTTCAGGGTCTCGAAGCTCTTCGCGTTCAGCTCGTCGGCCAGCTTGATGGCGTAGTCCGTGGCTTCCGCCATGGCGTCGGTGATGATCTTCTTCTGGTCGTCGGTGAGGCTGTTCCAGAAGGTGGTATTGGTCAGCACCACGTAGTCCAGCCGGCCGTGGGCGGAGACCGTCAGGTACTTCTGCACCTCGGCGTACTTCTGGGTGTCGATGTTGTTGAAGGTGTTTTCGGTGCCGTCGACCGTCTTGTTCTGCAGGGCCTGGTAGCATTCGGAGAAGGGCATCGGCTGCGCGCCCGCGCCGAGCGCCTCGAACTGGTCGACCAGCAGGCCGCCGCTCTGGACGCGGAACTTCAGGTTCTTGAAGTCGGCCGGGGTCTTCAGGGGCCGCACGCCGTTGATGAAGTGCTTGGACCCGTTCGGCCACCAGGCCAGGCCCAGCATCCCCTTCGGCTCCAGGGAGTGCAGGAGCTTCTCACCCATCTCGCTCTTGTACCAGTTATAAGCGGCCTGGTCGCTGGCGAAGAGGAAGGGCATATCAACCAGCTGGAAGGACTGGTTGTACTTAATGAGCTTTGTAACCGAGGGCGCGATGAACTGGACGTTGTTGGAGAGCAGGGCCTCCAGTTCTTCGTTGTCCCCGAAGAGCGAGGACGACGGGAAGACGGAAACCTTCATCGTCCCACCGGACTTCTGCTCGATAAGTTCGGCGAACTTCAGAGCGGCCTGGCCCTTGGGAGTCTTCTCGGCCACGACGTGGGAGAACTTCATTTCAATAACCTTGGTTTCCTTGTCCTTATCGGCCGTATCCTGGGCGCCGCCGCCGCCACAGCCGGTGACGACAAAGGCAAAAACTCCGATCAGGACAAGTGCCGTCAAAATTACCCATAGACGCCTTTTCATGGTTTACCTCCTCAATACTTCTGGGCTTTTCTCTCTCTCTCGATGACTGGCTGCAAAACCGGTCCCTGCCTTTCACCCCCCCTTTCGGCCCGCCTTGCGGGCGGCGTTAATCAGGTCGGCACTGACCTGCTCGGCGAAAGAGTTATAAACCGGGGCCAGTGCTTGTTCCCACTCCCGCCGTTCTTTTGGTGTCTGTAAATGAATCTCAAGGCCATCCATCTTTTTCAAGGTCTCAAGGTCTTTGGCGTTGGTGGCGGCGGCGTAATCCCTTTCCCACCTGGTAACATCCTCCAGGCTATCCTCCAGGACGGCCCGGATGTCGGGCGGCAGTGAACGCCAAAAGTCCTGCTCTGCCAGGACCACGTAACCCAGAAAGCCATGATTGGAAAGGGTCATATAGGTCTGTCCCTCGTAAAGCCTCTTGGTCCGTAGATTCGAGAGGGTGTTCTCCTGCCCGTCCACACGGTCATGGGCCAGCGCACCGGGTACATCGCTGAAGGCCAGCGGGATGGGCTCGGCGTTTAGAAGACGGAATTGTTCCTGCAGCACCGAACTGCCCATCATCACCCGAAAACGGAGACCGGCAAAGTCTACGGGATGGACCAGGGGCCGCACCCGGTTGGTCATCTGCTTGAAGCCGTTATCCCAGAAAACCAGGGGTACCAAGCCCTCGGCCTCCAGCGCCTCAAAGAGCCGGGCGCGTGCCGGGCCGTCGACAAACCGGTGCACCGCCTCATAGGACGGAAAGAGGTAAGGCAGGTCAAGCACCTGCCAGGCGGGAGCGATTCCGGCCAGCTTCGAGGTGGCCGGAGCGATAAGCTGCACCTTTCCTTCCCGGAGGGCCTCAAATTCCTCCCCGTCCTTATAGAGGGTTGAGTCGTGAAAGACCTGGACCTCCACCCGCCCCCCCGTCCGCTGCCGGACCAGTTCGGCGAACCTCTCGACAGCCATCCCTTTGGGACTGTCAGCCGTCGTCACGTGGGAGAACTTAACGACGATTTTCCGGGCCGGGTCGACCTGTTCGCTGTCCGTCACGCGCTGGGTGCAGCCGTTAAAAAAAATGAGCGCCAAGACAAGCGCCAGGCTGATTAGAATAACTCTATACGGGAAATGGGCTTTTCTAGTTAGCAACAAAACCTTGTTGCTGTAGGTACTATTCACCATTAGCTCTCCACTTTTAGAAAATTCTAAATAGATGTCATCGAGGACTCAACGTTTCGGTAATTGTGTTTATTTTAATCTTTTTGGTCCAAGGGTGGGGAAGCGTTGACCACGCGGTAGCGGTTTACGGGCCGGCCCACCGAGCCATACTGCAGTTCCAGGCCGACCTTCCCCACCCGCTGCAGGTAGTCCAGGTAGCGCCGGGCGGTGACACGGGCCAGCCCGACGCCGGCGGCGACCTCGTCGGCCGAAAGACTCTTCTCTTGTCGCAGCAGATAGACGTAAATCTGCTTCAGGGTCAGCTCGTGAAGCCCCTTGGGAAGGCTCTCCTTTCCGGCTTCTTCGCGGGCGGCGCCGCGTGCAAAGCGATCGACGGTCTCCTGGTCCACCAGCCCGCGGTGATGCGCCAGGCCTTCATGCATACCGGCGTATGATTCCAGGGCGGCCTTCAGGCGGTTGAACTTAAAGGGCTTGATAATATAGTCGATCGCTCCATGGCGGATGACGTCCTGGATCGTTGGAACGTCCTGGGCGGCGGTAATCAGGATGACATCCGTAGGCAAAAGGCGCCTTCGTATCTCATGGAGCACAGCCACACCGTCCATATCGGGCAGGTAAATGTCCAGGAGTGTCAGGTCCGGTTTCAATTCGGCGATGCTGTCAAGGGCCTCGGCTCCCGTGGCGGCGAGGCCGACAACAGTAAAGAAAGCCACCGACTGTACGAACTGGCGGTTGACTTCGGCGACCATTGGGTCGTCCTCGACAATCAGGGTTCTAATGTTCGCCATGGGTTTTTCCTCTCTTCCCGGCGGGGGATGGTGACTCTAAAGACGGCGCCGCCGCCCGGGCCGTCCTCAACCCGGATGGCTCCCCCCGCAAGATCCACATACCGCTTGACCAGGGCCAGCCCCAGGCCCCGCCCTTCAACCCCGTGCGTGCTGTAGCCGGGGAGAAAGATCCTTTCCCGCTCTTCGGGGGGGATGCCGGGGCCGCGGTCCCTGACAACAATGGTGACGCCGTCAGGCTCATCGAACAGGCCGGCAAAGACCGACCGTCGCTCGGGCTCCAGCTGGCGGACGGCTTCAAAGGCATTCTCCAGAAGGTTGCCGATGATAATCACCATGGCGCTGGAGTCGATATGCGGGGGCAGCTCTTGCAGACGGCTTGTGTGATCGATGACCAGTTCAATACGCATTTCCTTGGCCCGGCTGTGTTTACCCAAGAGCATTCCCGCGATGCCGTAATCATGGACGTTCCGGGCCAGGAACTGGGTCAACTCCTGCTGTTCAGCGGTGACCCGGAAAATATAATCCAGGGCCTCTTGCAGCCGGTTGAGCTGGATGAGCCCGGCGATGGTGTGCAGTTTGTTCATATGCTCGTGGTTTTGTACCCGCAAAGCCTCGATGAACTTCTTCACCCCCGTGAGTTCCTCGGCCAGGCGCTGGACCTCGGTCTTATTGCGGAACGAGGCCACGGCTCCGACAATCCTGCCCTTAACGCGGATCGGGATGCGGTTGGTGACGACGACCACCTGGTTAATGAGCATCTCCTGGTTGTATTCCGCCCGGCCGGTGACGAGAACGCGGGGCAGGGCGCTGTCGGGGATGATCTCCCGCACCGGCCGGCCGAGGACGTTACCGGCGCCCATAATGCGCTGTGCGGCTTCGTTGACCAGCGTGATCCGCGCCTCGCTGTCGACGGCGAGGATCCCCTCGTTGATGGATTGCAGGATGGCGATCCGTTCCTCCAGGAGCCGGGCGATTTGCTCGGGTTCAAGGTTGAACATCCCCCGCTTGATGCGGCGGGCCAGGTAGAGAGAGCCCAGGAGGCCGACGAGCAGCCCGAAGGCGAGGGCGAAATAGAGTTCCATGCGAATCGTTTTCAAAACGCTATGGATCGTCGGCGTAAGAATGCCGACGACGACAACGCCTACCTGCCGTGTCCCCTCTTCGGTCTTGATGGGCACGAAAGCGCGCACCGACGGGCCGACCACTCCTTCGGCCGGGGAGATGTAATCATCGCCGGTCGTTAACGCACGGGCCAGATCGGGGTCGGAGAATCTCCGGCCGATACGGTCTTGCAGGGGATGGGAGTAGCGGATGCCGTTATTATCCAGCACGACCACGTAAGCCACGTCGGTGGCCAATCGGATGCGTTCGGCCAGGGGCTGGATAACCTGGGCGCCGCCCGGTCGGCCCACGTTTTGTCGGATGTCCTCCATCTGCGCCAGGGTCCGGGCGATGGCGATCGCCCGCATCCCCATCTCTCTTTCGAGTTGGGCTGTAAACCGCTCCACAACCAGGGCGCCGCCGGCCAGGACGGCGATCAGAATAGAACTGAAACACAGCAGGGCCATCTTGGTGTGCAGGCCAAATTTCAACTTCATAGAGAAGAAGCCCCCGGGGGGCAAAATCGTGGTTGCCTGCTGGAGAATTGGACATACCTGTTTATAAACCCTTCTTTCCGCAGCACGGTAGATTGTATATGGAATGGGGTAAAGAACCACCGCCTGCGAGGCATTAACCTGCGCCCATTCCTCCACACTATAACCGGAGCATTAAAATGCACTGTAAAGGGGGATGCCGATGTTTGTCAGCCGTGGGCGCAACCACCTTGACCAGCGGGTGGACGTTATTCCGTCACCGAGCCTGAGGGGCCGCCATGTAACAATCCGTTATGATGGGCTTCTGAACCGCGCGGGGGCGGACCGGGTCTTTATCCATTACGGGTTTGATGGCTGGAAGAAGAAGGGGACCATGGAGATGCGGCGGGAGCCGGACGGGGCCTTTGCATGTTCCCTGCCGATGGACGGGGACGTGGAATGCAACTTCTGTTTTAAGGACAGCGCCGCTAACTGGGATAACAACAGCGGCTGGAACTGGGCGACCGACATCCGGCCATAGCCGGGAGTGCCGTGGACTGCGGCATGCCTTCGGAGACGCGTCCTTATGTCTCCTCCCTGAGACGAGGACGCGTCTTTTTGTTTGTCCGCCCGGCTCCATGTTATGATGAAATCAAAGGAGGTATGCAGGCGTGCGGGTAGGCTTCATGGTGCGGCGGGCGGCTGCGGCCGCCCGGAAGCGGGTATCCGAACTGCGGGCAAGCCATCCCGGGCTGACCGAACGCGAGTTGGCCGAGATCCTGATCGGCGAAAAAGCCCGGGCCTCCGCTGCCGCGGGGGCTCTTACGGCCCTGCCGGCCGTCTTTCCCGGCGTGGGAACCCTGGTAGCCCTGGCGGCGGGGCTGGCGGCTGATATCGGTTTCTTGAAACACCTGCTGGAGAGGCTCGTCCTTGAACTCGCTGTGCTTTACGGCCGTGACCCCCTGGCGCCGGATGTACGGCGTGAGCTTTCGTGGGTCCTGGCCTTTGCCGCCGGGGTGGACGGTGCCGGTAAACGGATGGCCTCCTATGCGGCGGGTGTTGCGGCACGGCAGGCGCCTATCGCCAGCCTCGCCGGCCGGTACTCCCTGTCGCTCGGCTTCAAGGCCGCCCAAAAGTCGGTCTTCTTCCGTGTCCTGCCGCTCCTGGGGATCGCCGCCGTAGGGGCGCTAAACTACTTTTTTGTGCGGGGCCTGGGCCGCCGGATGCTAACGCACTTCGCCGGGCGGGAAAGTTCCCCTTGGGCCGGGCGCACTATGGATGCCGACTTCAGGGTCGAGGCCTAAAAGCGGGTGCGCCGGCGGGGGCCTATCACGCGGCCCAGCAGCATCCCGAGGGCGAAACCGCCGATATGCGCCCACCAGGCTACGGTGTTACCCGGGACCGCCGCCGACACCAACCCGTTCACCATTTGCAGAGCGAACCACAGGAACAGAAAGATAACGGCCGGCAATTCGGTGAGGACCGGGATAATGAATATCGGTACAAGGGTCAGGATGCGGGATCTACGAAAAGTTACAAAATAGGCTCCCATGACGCCGGCTATGGCCCCGCTCGCTCCTACGGTCGGGACCATGGATTCGGGGTTGGCGAAGATATGGGCGAAACTCCCGGCGAGACCGGCGCCCAGATAGAAGAACAAGTAGTTCCGGTGCCCCATGGCGTCCTCCACGTTATCGCCGAAAACCCACAGGTACAGCATGTTCCCCAGGATGTGGAGCCAGCTTCCATGGAGAAAGATCGTGGTGAACATGGGGATCCAGGCATCCAGGTTCAATGGATTGTCAAGGATCTTTCCCTGGACGGCAGGTACCACCCCGTAGCTATTGAAAAGGCGTGTCAATTCGCTCTCCGTCAGGCCCGATTCATAAAGAAACACCGCCAGGTTAAGCGCTATCAGGATGACGTTGACGACCGGAAAGGTCCGGGAGCGGATGGTGTCGCGTAGCGGGATCAAGTATTCCGGCCTCCTCTGGCATCGAATGGCATCGAAAGGCGGGTGCCCTTTTTGCGTACGGGTACGGCGAATCTGCCGTTGCACGGGGGTAAATGCCCGGCGTGGCTCTTCGCGCGAATGAAGAATCTGGCTGCGGCCCTCATCGAGATCATTGTCCTGGAAAACGGTACCGAAGAAGTCCTGCGGCGTTTGGCCGATCCCTTTTGGTTCCAGGCCTTCGGCTGCGTTCTGGGCTTCGACTGGCACTCCTCCGGGCTGACAACCACTGTAACCGGCGCCCTAAAGGAAGCGCTCCGCGACCGTGCCCCGGACCTGGGGCTTTTCGTCTGCGGCGGCAAGGGGGGAACCTCCCGCCGTACGCCTGACGAAATCGCCGCCTGGGGGGAACGCAGCGCCCTTACCCTGGATCCCGGGGTACTGGCCTTCGCGAGCCGCATGGCGGCCAAGGTGGATAACGCGGCCGTCCAGGATGGGTACCAACTCTACCATCACGTCTTCGCCTTCTCGGCCAGCGGGCGGTGGGCCGTGATCCAGCAGGGCATGAATGAGAACACCCGCTACGCCCGCCGTTACCACTGGCTGAGTGAGGGGCTGGAGGACTTCGTATGCGAGCCGCACGCCGCGGTTTGTACCGTTGTCCCGGGGGAGACCGTTCTAAACCTGGTGGCCCGGGAAAGCGACGGCGCGCGCCGGGTTTCGGCTCAACTGGCCCGCCTGGACCCGTCCCGTCTCTGTCGCGACCTTGCCCGGTTGCAGAATGACAACCACCTGGAACTGGCGCGCCACCACCGCCTCCTGCTTTCGGACCTCGATCCCCGGAGCGTGGAAAAGGTGCTCCTTAAGAGCTACGCCGCGCAACCGCCTGACTTTCTCGCCCTTCTAGGTATCCAGGGCGTGGGCCCGAAAGCCGTCCGTGCCTTGAGCCTCATGGCGGAGCTGGTCTATGGGGCCCCTGCCAGCTGCCGTGACCCGGCACGCTTCAGCTTCGCGCACGGGGGCAAAGACGGCCACCCCTACCCGATCGACCGCCGGGTATACGACAACTCTGTCGCCTGCCTGGAGCGCGCCCTGGCCGCGGCGCGGGTCGGCCGGACCGAGAAGGTCAGCGCCTTCGGCCGCCTGGCCCGTTTTCAGGCGGAGGCCCCTTCGCCGGCCGCTGGCCGGTGAAGACTCTTCCCCTGTTACCCTATTTTATCCCCGGGTTTTTCTTCGGATCCCGCTTCCAGGTCTTGTGTTTCCGCGGAGGGGCCGTTGGTTGAATCATCTTCCCGTGCTTCGAGGCTTGAAACCACGGCCCATCCGAACCATACCCCGGCGAGAATGGTGACGATGTTATTCGACCTTTGCAGGGGCCACCAGAAGACGTACTTAGATTCCAGCCCGGGCCAGGCCCAGAGAAGCACCGGTACGGCCAGCACCAGTGCCGGGAGCCCCTGGATGAGCAGGCGCTTCCAGTTCAAACGGCGCGGGGTCCGGGACGGGATTAGGCGGATCGCGGCGAGGGCGGCCCCGAAAAGCATCGGGATCAGCATGGCTGCCGCCAGAAGGGGTTTGGGGTTAAGGGTCTGCTGGAAGGTCCCGATATAGTGTTCGATGACCTTGGTCACGCCTATGAAGAAGGCGATCAGGAATAGGGCGGCCAGGGATTCGTTACGCCAGTTGAAGTCTGTTTTGGTGATCAAGATTACCCCTCCTAACGGTTATCTAAAAACTAGAGATTGTCATGGAGCAGGGCGTACAGGTCCTGTCTTGTTACCCTGCGGGGGTTGGCGGCCAGCGACTGGCTGGGCATCGTTTCTTCGATGACGGCCGGAATATCGGCTTCCTTAAGCCCGACGGCGGAAAGTTTCTCCGGCAGGCCTAGGCGCTCACGGAGACGCTCAAGGTAAATGAGCAGTTTCGCGGCGGCTGCACCGGCATCGGCAGCGGTTCCGGTGAGGCCGGCCTCGATCGCCAGCGCGGCATAAGTATCTTCCAGAAGGACCATATTGAAGTGGACGGCGTAAGGAAGCAGAATGCCGCAGACCAGACCATGGGGCAGCCCGTAGCGGACGCCGACCGGGTGCGCGAGAGCGTGAACCAGGCCCGCCCGGGCGTTGGCCAGGGCCATCCCGGCCATCAGGCTCCCGAGCATCATCTTCTCGCGGGCGTCACGCTGGCGGCCGGAATCATAGGCCGTAAAGAAGTTTTGCACGATCAGGCGGAAAGCCTCGCGGCTTATGCCCGAGGTATAGGGGGTACGCCAGCGCGAGGTATGGGACTCAATGGCATGGGTGAGAGCGTCCATCCCGGTCTGCGCGGTCAGGGTTGGCGGCTGGGACATGGTCAGGATGGGGTCGACCACGGCCACGGCGGCCAGCCAGCGCCCGTCGCGGATAGTGGCTTTACGTCGCTGGACCGGGTCGATGAGCACAGCGTTGTAAGTAGCCTCCGCCCCGCTCCCCGCGGTTGTCGGTACGGCCACCCAGGGGAGCCCGGGCCGTGGTGCACGCAGGGGATCGAAGAAGGCCGCGGTGGGTTCTTCCTCGCCCGCGAGCCCGGCGGCGGCCTTGGCGACGTCAAGGACGCTCCCGCCTCCCACCCCCACAACAACCTGGCACCCCTCGCTGTGCAACAGTCCGCGGGCCTCGTCGACGGCCTGTACGGTCGGCTCGGGGTCCACCTGATGCCAAACGGTTTCTACCCCGGCCTGCTTCAGAGGGGTGGTGATACGGTCCATGTGACCCGATTCGGCCAGGCTTCGCCGCCCGGTGATCACCAGCGCCCGCCGGCCGAGAGATACGACCTCCTCACCCAGCCGATAGGTGCTGCCGGGACCGAAAAGGACGCGTGGTGGAGTCAGGACGTCAAAGAGCACGGGCAGACCTACCCTTCCTGCAATGCTGATCAGGGCTTAATACCCATAAAGATAGCCTTTTCCATAAGGGAGGGGGCAATTCCTGCTAAATGGCCGAGGTTTACGTCAGGGAGAGGTAAAGAAGGGCTTAATCAGCCAGGCGCAGGGTGTTTCCCGGCAGGGTGCCGGTTTCGCGCAAGCGGTGGGCGGGAAGCTCGAGCACGTGGCGGGTCCCGCGCACCCACGGGCCGAGCCGGAACGGTGCCAGCGCTTCAACCGTGTGCAGGACGTGCCAGCCGGCGTCCAGATAAGCCAGGTCGATGGGAAAGCGCATAAACCAGGTGTGAACGTTGCTGCAGGGGGTAAGCAGCAGACCGGTGCCGGGGGCCAGAGCGGCGCGGCCCATCAGGCCGAGGAGCCGGCGCCCGAAGGTGCCGGCCACCTCCACCTTCACTGCCAGGTCGGTACCCAGGGTGAGGTCGACGACGCGCATCGCTCAAAAACTCCGTAGAATCTGCAGGGCGGCCGGCCCCAGCAGGACGATAAAAGTCGCCGGGAAGATAAAGAAGATGAGGGGGAAAAGCATCTTTACCGGCGCCTTGAGGGCCCTTTCCTCGGCCAGCTGGCGCCTCTTGAGGCGCATTTGGTCCGACTGCGTGCGCAGGACATTGCCAATACGCACCCCCATCTGTTCGGCCATGACTACCGCGCCGATAAAGGTCGTCAGGTCGTCGACCGCCACGCGGTCGGCCACGTCACGCAGCGCCTCCCGGCGGGGCTTGCCGACCTGGATTTCACGGAGCATCTCCCGCATTTCGGAGGCCAGGGTCCCCTTGGTCTTGTCCACCACTTTTTGCACCGCGCCGTCAAACCCGAGCCCGGCTTCGATACTCACCGTCAGCAGGTCGAGGGTGTCGGGCAGGGCTTTCTGCACCTCCTGGCGGCGGCGGTTAATGCGTGAGGTGAGATAGAACCCCGGAGCGGCCCAGCCGGTTATCCCGGCGCCGGCGGCCAGAATGACCCCGGTGGCTGTCGGGAGACCGGTGGCGGCGAGGGCGGCCCCGATAACGACACCGCCTGCGGCGGTCAGGTAACGCAGGATCGTGAACTCGGAGGCCGTCAAACCTCCGGGACTGCCGGCCAGGGCCAGACGCTTCGTGAGGGCGTTTGCCGCGGGGCTGGACGGTGCCTGCCTACGCTGAAGGCGGCCGAACAGCGGCTGGAAGAGGCGTCGCCACAGCGGTACCGCCAGTTCAGCCTGCCGGGCGTGTAGGATTTTATCGCCGGCCGCCAATTCCTCCAGGCGTTGGGTGACGGCCAACCGCTCGCTGTAAAGGCGTTCGAGCAGCAAGAGGACGAAGGCCGTGACGGCCGTTAACACCAGGAATACAAGTAGCAGCAAGTCCCGTTCCCCCTCCGGATCTCGGGCCGAGGATGCACCTGCTAGACTTCAATGTTCATAATGTGCCGGACCAGGATGACGCCGATAACCTCGGAAACGGTGGCATAGGCGACCATTGCCAGTCCGGCGGGGTTGCCGAACAGTTCGCGCAGGTAACCGGGGTTGATAAGGAGAAGGACAAGGGCCAGGGCCACCGGCAGCAGGCCGATGATCAGGCCGGAAATCCTTCCCTGGGCGGTAAGGGTCTTGATCTCTCCTTTAATACGCACCCGTTCACGGATTGTATCCCGGATCTTGTCCAGGATTTCAGCCAGGTTCCCCCCTACCTGGCGTTGGATGATAACCGCTGTGACCATCAGGTCGAGATCGTCGCTCCCGACCCTACCGACCAGGGTCTGTAACGCTTCTTCCGTCCCCAGGCCGAGGTTCATCTCCTGCAGGCAGCGGGCGAACTCCTTGCTGATCGGCGGCGGCATCTCCCTGCAGACCATTTCCAAGGCCTGGGCGAAGCCGAAGCCGGCCCTCAGTGTATTGCTGATCATCGCCAGCGCATCCCCCAGCTGGGCGTTGAAGGCCGCCAGCCGGCGCGCTTTAGCCAGGTGCAGGGCAAAAAAAGGTGCGGCGGCGGCAAGGACGGCCAGAACAGCGGCTCCTAAACCCGTGCGCAGTATGAGGCTGCCCGCCGCCCAGCCGGTGATTCCCGCCAGGATCACTCCGGCGGCGAACTCCTCCCCGCGCAACGGGAAGTCAGCACGAGCCAGGTCCGCGTCCACCCGGGACCCGAGGCGGCGCAAAGGCATCACGTGCGCCAGCACCCGGACGATGCGGATTATGACGGAAACCGGCTCCGTTTCGGCCGGGTGGGCGTGGGGATCGCCGTCTGTTTGCGCGCCCAGCCGGTTCAGCCGCTCGAGGACGGCCCTGTCGCCCCGGCCGGCGGCCTGGGCCAGGTACCAGACAAGTAGAGAGACGGAAACGAAGGTCAGGAGGAAAATCGGCAGCATAGTCGAACCCCCCTTGGGTGGTACAATCAGATCCTGCGGGCAAAAACCTCGGGCCGGATATGTAGCCCCTGAGCCTCGATCTTTTCCATGAATTTGGGGCGGATCCCGGTGGCCTCATACCGTCCGACGGCCCTGTTCTCGTTATCGACACCCTGCTGGCGGAAAAGGAAAATGTCTTGCAGGACAATGACGTCTCCTTCCATCCCCTGGACCTCGGTGATCTGGGTGACCTTGCGCGAGCCGTCCTTAAGCCGGCTCTGGTGTACTATAAGGTCGACCGCCGAGGCGATCTGCTCCCGGATGGCGCGGACCGGGAGATCCATCCCGGCCATCAGGACCATGGTCTCCAGGCGGGCGAGCATGTCACGGGGCCCGTTGGCGTGACCGGTAGTCAGAGAGCCGTCGTGACCGGTGTTCATGGCTTGAAGCATGTCAAGCGCCTCCCCTCCCCGGACCTCGCCGACGACGATCCGGTCGGGCCGCATACGGAGCGCGTTTCTTACCAGGTCACGGATCGTGATCTGCCCCCGGCCCTCAATATTTGCCGGGCGGGATTCCAGGCGGACGACATGCTCCTGGTGCAACTGGAGTTCCGCCGCGTCCTCGATGGTTACGATCCGCTCGTCTGCGGGGATGAAAGACGACAGGACGTTAAGGGTGGTCGTTTTACCGCTGCCGGTGCCGCCGGAAACGACGATGTTTAGCCTGGCCCGCACACAGGCCTCGAGGAACCGGGCCATTTCCTGGTTAAGGGTTCCCAGGCGGACCAGGTCCTCTATCCGGAGTCGCTCCCGCGCAAATTTGCGAATGGTCAATGTGGGACCGTCCAGGGCCAGGGGCGGGATAATTGCGTTGACGCGGGAACCGTCCGGGAGGCGCGCGTCCACCATGGGCATGCTCTCGTCGATACGGCGCCCAAGCGGGGTGACTATCTTTTCGATGATGTGGAGGATATGTTCATTATCCCGGAATTCAACGGAGGTCAACTCCAGGCGTCCTTTTCGTTCCACGTACACCCGGTGCGGGCCGTTGACCATCACCTCGTTAACCTCGGGGTCGTTCAGTAACGGGGTGATCGGCCCGTAACCCAGGATCTCGTCCACAAGATCCCCGATGATCCGCTGGCGGTCCAGGCGGGGCAGGTATTCGGTGTTCGCCTCCAGGACCTGTTTGGCCAGACTCTCCACGACCGACGAGGTCAATTCCGCCCCGGTGTCGGGCCGCTTCTGAAGCTCGGCGATAAGCTGCTTATGGAGTACGGCCTTCAACTCGTGGTATGGTTCGCGTCCGTTCCTTGGTGCACGCTTCAACAACGCTCCTCACTTCCCTCTCCGTTTTACAGACTGAACAGGCGGGCGGCGATGGACAAGCGCGGTGTCTCCTCCGTGTCCTTCTCCTCGGGACTGCACAACTGGCGGGCCAGGGCGCGAATGGCCTGTGTCAGCTTGCCGGCCGGACTGGTGGTCAGGATGGACTGCCCTTTGTTCAAGGACGTGACGGCGGCTTTCCCGTCCTCGGGGAGGGATGCCAGGCACTTGCATTCCAGCACTCTCTCAATCTCGGCCGTTTTAATGCCGCCCTCAAGCCCGGCCCGGTTCAAGACGATGGCCGCCCGGTCCTGAAGATCATGGTCTGTCAAGAAATCGAGCGCGGACCGGGCATGGCGTATGCTCAACAGCTCCGGGGTCGCCAGGAGCAGGATAAGATCGGCGGCGGACAAGGCGGTTTGCGTCAGGCTGTCGGGCCGGATTCCGGTGTCCAGGATGACGTACGAATAACGTTCGGTCAGCAGGTCAAGGGCGTGTTGCAGGGCTTCCGGGGTCACCAGGTAGGCGTCGTCACGGGACGGGCTGCAAAGGACTTTTGTCCCGGTATAGTGGGAGATGAGGAAGTTGTCCACGGCCACCAGGTCCTCGGTCGAAGATTCATCGACGAGGTCCGCCAGGGTCCGGCGCGCCTTGAGGTTCAACGCGACCTCAATGTCTCCTTCGCCCGGGACCAGGTCAACCAGGACCGTCTTGCGCCCCTCCTGGGCAAGCGCGGCGGCCAGGTTTACGGCGACCAGCGTGCGCCCGACTCCGCCGCGCGTTGAAAAGACGGTGATGATCTTCCCCTGCCGGCGGCTCTTGGCCTGGGCCTGGATACCGAGGAGGTTTTGCCGGTGCTTGTGTTTCTCGTGTACGCGCCGGATGGCCGCGGCCAGTTCGCTGGAGTTGATCGGCTTGACCAGGTAGTCACCGGCGCCGGCGGCCATCGCTTTCCGGATATACTCCTGCTCGCCCTGGATGGAGACAATGATCACGGCGCTTTCCGGGACCTTGTTGGTGATCTCTTCGGTGGCCGTAATGCCGTCCATCTCTGGCAGGTTGATATCCATTAGGATCACGTCGGGCCTCAGGTCCTCGGCCGAGGCGATGGCCACGGATCCGTCGTCGGCCTCACCGACGACCTTTATGTCCTCCTCGAAGAAGAGCAGGCGCCTGATGTCTTCGCGGGTTCCAGCGACATCGTCCACGATCAGGACCTTGATCGGTTCCATCTTCAGCCCTCCTCGGTTATTGCTCGCGGACTTTAGCGCAATAGGTGATCCTTCCTGGCGCTGGGTATGGACAGGACCTCACTGTCTGCGGGGGAGCGCAGCAGCATTCGGATCGTGCCGCGCTCGGAGCCCAGGACAAGGTGCTGGGCCTGGGCCGGGGTGACGCCGAGGATAACCGTCTGCGCCTTGTTGCCTTCGCGCTGCCCCCCGGAGGCCGAGGTGCGCTTGGCGGCCAGGACGCGTACGTTTTGGATAACGGTCGACGTATAACTGTTGGATGTCTCGCCGGCTTCGAGGTCAAAGGTCACCGCCACGTCCACGCGGTCCCCGACCTTAAGCAGGCCGGAAACCCCGGAGACCTCGTTCACGGCGACGCTGACCGCACGCTCGCCGGGATTCAAAGCCAGGGCCAGGTCCTCAGAAGCCTCTCCTACGGCCGCTGTACGGGATTTGAGAATCTGTTCCCCGGGGAGGATCGCTGCCGTGGATGCCTTGCCGGCCACGTCTTCGATTTTGCGGTAGGCGTCGGGGTGGATGTACGCCGCCGGCACCTTACGATAGGCCAGCGCTTCCCGCTTTATGGGCGTACGGACCGGGATGGGCTCGCGGGCGACCACGACCGACTCGAAATCCCCCGTACGGCGATAGGTTTCTTCCATCCGGTCAAGATAGAAATAGACGCCGGCCGCTGCCGCCAGGCCGCAGACCAGGGCCACAATAAACAAAAGTCGCCTGCGCACGGGGCTCCTCCTTTCAACCTTTCCCCAATGACCGTCTCGGGCAGTTCCAGCGTATCATGCCGTCCCCTTCCCGTTCATCGGACAGGGGCCTCATTTTGACTTGGGTCAAGAGTCCCAAGCCCTAACACAAAAAGCCCGGGTATCCGGGCGGTTCGGTCAGGGTTTGAGGTGTAAGGTCACTCAGGCGTTTTCCAGGCGATGCCGTAGAGGGCGACCTCTTCGATTTCGTGTCTCCGTTGACGCGTCATCAGCAGGTTGACACCTTCGCTGGGCGTCAGACCCTCAAAAAGGATGGCATAGACCTGCCGGGCGATGGGTAGCTCGACGCCGAAGCGGACGGCCAGGCGGGTGGCGGCGCGGGTGGTGCGCACCCCCTCAACGATCTGGCTGACCTCGACCAGGGCTTCTTGCACGCTGAGTCCGCGGCCGACGGCCATCCCGAAACGGCGGTTGCGGCTATGCATGCTCGTGCAGGTAACGATAAGATCCCCGACTCCGGTGAGCCCGGCGAAGGTGAGGGGGTTGGCTCCCATGCGCACGCCGAGGCGGGTGATCTCGGCCAGGCCGCGGGTCATGAGGGCGGCGCGGGTGTTATCGCCGAAACCCAGGCCATCGGAGACCCCGGTAGCAACGGCGATGATGTTCTTCAGGGCGCCGCCGGTTTCGACGCCGGTGAGGTCCCGGTTGGTGTAGACCCGGAGGCAGGGAGACATGAACAGGTCCTGGGCAAATTCTGCCACGGCGGAAACCGGGGAGGCCGCCACCAGGGCGGTGGGCATGGCCCGCCCCAACTCCTCGGCGTGGCTTGGTCCTGACAGGGCGCAGTAACGCTGCAGTTCCCGATCGCCGGTCAGATCGGCCCAGACCTGGGAAAGCCTGCGCAATGTATCTTCCTCGATGCCCTTGGCGGCGTTGATTACCGGGACCGGGGGCAGGTAGGGCCGGGCCAGGGATACGGTTTCGCCGAAGGCATGCGAAGGCACGGCGAAGACGACCGCTTCTGAGCCGCGCAGTGATGCGGGAAGATCGGCGGTAACGGTCACCCCGGAGGGGATAGACACCCCGGGAAGGTAGCGGGTGTTCTCCTTCACGTCTGCCAATACCGCGGCGTGGGAAGCGCTGCGTGCCCAGAGACGGACGCGGTGCCCCGACCGCGCCAGATGGCAGGCCAGGGCGGTGCCCCAGCTCCCCGCACCCAGGATGCTTACGGTAGCCACAGGACGTTCCTCTCTCCTTTACATTTCGCGCGCGTAGCGCACGGCGTTCGCAAAGATCGGCAGCCCGTGGGGCTCGTCTGCCATCCCCCGCCGCCAGTTGGGGTGCTGGGTGGGCAATACAAAGCGTTCGGGGTGGGGCATCAAGCCCATCACCCGTCCGCTGGGGTCGCAGATTCCGGCGATGGCGCGCAGGGAACCGTTGGGGTTGTACGGGTTGTAACGGAAAACCACCAACCCCCGGCGCTCGATGTCATCCAGAAGCGGTTCCGGCGCCAGGAATTTCCCTTCGGCGTGGGCGACCTGATAGCTGAGTGTCCTTCCTTCCATTCCGGCCGTGAAGACACACGGGCCTTTTTCAACTTTCAGAGTGACCCAACGGCAGACAAAGTGCCCGCAGTCATTACCCATCAAAGTGGCGCTGATCTCCCCCGGGCGTACGTACGGCAAAAGCCCGGTACGCACCAGGACCTGAAAACCGTTGCAGATACCGAGGACCGGCCGCCCGTGCGCGACGAAATTCTGCAGTTGGTCCTGGAGACGGGAGATCAACTCCACGGCCAGGATTTTGCCGGACAGTACGTCGTCGCCGTAAGAAAAGCCCCCCGGGATAGCCATCAGGGCGTAGTCGGTAAGGCGCTTGAGCCCCGACCGTAGCTCGTTAACGTGTACGAAATCGGGCTGGGCTCCGCAGATCTCAAAGGCAAAAGCCGTTTCCCGGTCGCAGTTGGTGCCGTCGGTGCGCAGGATACAGACTCTCGGCCGGATCACTCGCCAAACACCTCCCGCATAGGACGGTCCCAGGCCGCCTTCAGTTCGTCGACGCTAACGGCGAACAACCGTTCCCCGGCGGCGGTGCGGGCTTCAATCACCCGTTCCTCCTGCGGGCGCCCGACATGGGTCCAGGGGACGTTCTTGAAAAGGGCGGCGGGGTCAAGATCCGCCCTGATTTCAACCAGGAAGCAGCCCGCTGTTTCGTTAAAGAGGAACTCATCGGGGCGGACGCCCTCCGGGATGTTCACCAATGCGCCGCAGCGGCCTCCGAAACACATCTCGGCCAGGGCGGCGGCCAGGCCGCCCTCGCTGATGTCGTGACACGCAAGGACCTCACCTGCGGTAATGGCGTCGTGCAAGGCGGCACAGGCGGTGACGAACCCGGCCAAGTCCAGGCGGGGCAGATTGGCCCCGGTAACCCCGTGGATATCCCAGTAGACCGAGCCGCCCATCTCCTTGTGGCGGCGGTGTCCGATAAGGATAACCACGCTTATCCCGGGGCGCTTGAAGTCGGATGAGACGGTGTGGCGAACGTCCGGCACGCGCCCGAAGGCCGAAACGCAGAGGACCGGCGGGATATGTACAAGGGTGCCGCCGGGACCGCGGTAGGTGCTGGACAGGCTGTCTTTTCCGGAGATAAAGGGCATGCCCGTGGCCAGCGAGAAGTCAACGCAAGCGTCGACGGCGCGGTCCAGGTAACCCAGCGTTTCCTCGTCGGGCACGGGCCAGATGAAGTTGTCGATAAGGGCCGTCTCACGGATATCGGCCCCGGCGGCGACGGCGTTGGCGACGGCCTCGGCACAGGCCCAAAGGCCTCCCCAGTATGGATCGAGGCGATTCAGGACAGGGTTCAGGCCATGGCTGATAATCAGGCCGTATGGCCGGCCGAGGAGCGGCGTGAGCATGCAGGCGTCGTTCGGCCCCGAGCCGTCCAGGCCGCCGAAGGGCGGCAGGGCGCTGGAGCCTTGAACCCCGTGGTCGTAAACGCGCACGATCGGTTCCTTCGAGCAGACGTTAAGGTGGCCCATCACCCGGCGGTAACAGTCCGCCCAATCTTCCGGGAGCGGGGGCGCCACGCCGGGGGCGCCCTTTGGCGGGGATTTCGCCTGCATCACCCGTTGTGGCAGGCCACAGTGCAGAAAATCCATCGAGAGGTCCATAACCGTCTCGCCGTTGTAGGTGGCCCGAAAACGGCCGTCACCGGTGAAGCGGCCGAGGACGGTGGCCTCGACGTTGAAGGCGCGGCAGATGGCCGAGAAACGTTCCCAGTTCTGCGGGGCCACGGCGCAAACCATGCGCTCCTGGCTCTCGGAAAGCAGGATCTCCCAGGGCGCAAGGCCGGCATACTTGAGGGGGGCCGCATCAAGGGCGATTTCGGCGCCGGTCTCAGAGGCCATCTCCCCGACGGCAGAGGCGAAACCCCCCGCGCCGCAGTCGGTGATCGCCCGGATCAGGTCCTCGTCCCGCGCCGCGAGGACGGCGTCGGCCGTCCGTTTCTCCTCGATTGGATGGCCGACCTGGACGGCTTGGGCGTGGACGTCGACCGTACGGTCGGTCATGGCCGCGCTGGAAAAGGTTGCCCCGTGCAGGCCGTCACGGCCGGTTCGCCCGCCGATGACGACCACCAGGTCCCCGGGCACGGGGTGCCCCTTGCCCGCCCGGGCCTTGGGAAGCAGGCCGTAGGCGCCGACGATGACCGTCGGCTTGGCCCGGAAGTCCGGGTGGAAGTGGACCGAGCCGTTGCAGGTCGGGATGCCCATGCGGTTGCCGTAGTCCCGGACCCCCGCCACAACGCGCCGCAACAGGTAAGACGGGTGCAGGCAGCCGGCGGGGATATCCTCCGCCGGGGTATCCGGAGAGGCGAAGCAGAACATATCGGTCGAAGCCACGACGGCGGCTCCCTGCCCCGTACCCATAATGTCGCGGAAAACACCGCCGCTTCCGGTGGCCGCTCCGCCGTAGGGTTCGATGGCCGACGGGGAATTATGGGTCTCCACCTTGCCGCAGACGGCCCAGCCGTTGTAGAAGGCGAAGACGCCCGAGTTGTCCTCGAAGGCCGACAGGACCAGGGGATGAGCCACCCGGCGGGTGGCTTCCTGCAACCTCTTCAGGAGCGGCGGCTTTTCCACCCCGTCGACGATGAGGCTGGCCTTGAAGGTCTTGTGCACGCAGTGCTCCGACCAGGTCTGGGCCAGGATTTCGATCTCGCAGTCCGTCGGCTCGCGGCCTGCCTCCCGGAAATGATCGCGGATGAGCCGCATCTCGTCCAGGTTCAGAAAGAGCCGGTCGCGGCTGAGGGCCATAAGGGCCTCATCGTCCATATTGGTAATGGGGACCACCCGCGCCGGGAGAGCCTCCCCGGTCAGGAGCAGGGTTCGGGGCTTCTCCCTCACAACGTGCTGGACGGTGTCGTTCACCAGAAGACGGGTGAGGATGA